>NZ_DBLZAX010000005.1:0-231278 GCF_057607445.1 Xylanibacter sp.
TGGATGGCAGCATGAAGCTTACCAAAGACTCTAACATTGAATTTTCCATGATGCAAAGATAAGATTTTTTTTCTTTCCCCACTATTTATCGGGTGAGCCGTTATATTGGTTGCCGGCAGTAAAAAATCCGTTGCTCTGAAATTACCATTAAATATTTACAGTCTAAGTTTCTGTTCAGACTCGCAGGAGATATGAATGTCTAAGCAAAATTTATTGCTGCTTGCTGAAAATATCTATTTTATGTTTCCGGTGTCAGTTCTTCACTTTTTTGTTTCTCAGCAACATTGACATGGCATGCTCGCTTTGACTTCCATGCTTAATGGGGTTAATTAGTGTAAATGTCAAGCTGTAGCGAGGTGTTCTATTTGTCTTGTGTTTATTGATATTTTACGGTTGGTATGTATAAATGATATAAAATAGCCTCTATTTATAATAATGTGTAATTATTTGTTTTGAATTTTATTAATTAACTTTTATAAGCATGTCATAAATTTAAGTTTTTTAGACATATTTTTATGTAGCCCTATGCAAGGCTTTGCTATTTTTGCAACAAGCTTTAAATCTATATGAAAAATCCGTTTTAACGGATAAACTGCTTGAATAATCTTTATTATAAATAAATTATTAACCTTAAGAAACAATAACTGCAATGAAAAAAACAATTCAAAAAGATGCTTTTTTCAAAAGGCATGAATGGTGGCGTAGCAGTAACCGCATGCTGCTGGTCTCAGGGTTGTCTGTTCTTATGCTTAGTGGAGCCGTTGTATCTCCGCCTATGGCAAATGCCGGTAATTCTGTCATTGAGCAGACCAAAAACTCGGTTAACAAGAAAAAAATTAGCGGAACAGTGATTGATGAGACGGGCATGCCGATGATCGGAGTGACGGTTCGTGTGCAAGGTACGTCGTCTGGCTATGCTACTGATCTTGAAGGCCGCTTTACACTTGACGTGCCGGAGAATGCCACTCTCGTTTTCTCTTATATAGGTTATGAAGACTACACGTTGAAGGTTGATTCGCGCAATGCCTACACCGTGAAGATGCAGACCGAGAACGAGGCACTCGATGAAGTGGTGGTGATAGGTTATCAGACCATCAAGCGCAGAGACCTCACAGGTTCTGTAGCTTCAGTAACAGGCGACGCCATCGCTTCTATGCCAGTTTCTAACATTGCACAGGCCATGCAGGGCAAACTGCCGGGCGTAAATATTACTTCACAGGACGGACGTCCTGATGCTTCGGTGTCTATTCGTGTGCGTGGTGGCGGTTCAATATCTCAAAGCAACGATCCGCTTATTCTTGTAGACGGTATTACAGTAAAGTCGCTCGACGACATTCCGTCAGATCAGGTTGAGAGCATTGACGTGTTGAAGGATGCCTCTTCTACCGCCATCTATGGTGCGCGCGGAGCTAACGGCGTAATCCTTGTGACTACAAAAGGCGCAAAGGAGGGCAAGGTGTCTGTGTCTTACAACGGATATGTAAAGTTTAATACTCCTACAAAATATCTTGAAACGCTTAATCCTTACGACTATCTGTCGTTCGTATGGGCAAATGCTGCCGCAAGCGGTGATGCCTACAGAGTTCCGTTCGAGAAACTTTATGGCATAGGCGAATATGCAGGAAACAATGCCGGAGGAATAGAGAGCTATCGCAACATCTCTCATTATGACATACAGAAAGACGTATATAACAGCTCGTTCTCTCATAACCATGACCTTACGCTGACAGGAGGAACAGACAAGACCAAGGTGCTGTTCTCTGCGAGTTATATGGATGAGGAAGGAATGAAGATAAACTCTTTCGCACGCCGTGCAAGTTTCTCATTCAAGGTAAATCAGAAACTTGGTAAGAACGTAGACATCAATCTCGATGCAAGATACTCGGATAAGCGTACCATGGGAGACGAGAAGACCACTGACGGTTCTGGCTCGCTTCTGTCATCATCTTACCGCTTCCGTCCTATCGCCACAGGCAATATCCTTGGTGACCTGAACGCCTTGCGCGAGGGCAACATGGAGATGTATGGCCGAAACTCACAGTGGGATACTTACAGCCCTGTTGCACGCATCGGCGACTATGAGCCTCTGTATATAAAGCAGCGTCTTCGCGGAACATTGTCCCTTAACTGGCGTATCATAGAAGGTCTTACTTATCACACAGACCTATCTTATAATAAAAAATGGGAAGAAGACAAAATATGGGGTGGTGCAATATTCAACAACTACCTGAACGATGCTACCGGCGAGAAACTTTATGCCGGTAATGTGGAATGGAGAAAAGGCAGCAGCTGGGGACTCCGTTGGACAAACACTATGAGCTACGATTTCAAGTTCTTGCCGCAGGAACATAAACTTAACATCCTGCTCGGTCATGAGGTTACTGATTCAGGAGGCGATGAAATAGAAATCGACGCAAGTCACTTCCCGTCAAACTTCAGCAAGGACAATGCTTTTGCCATGATAAACCAATATGACAAGGCTGCCGGAACAAGCAAGTTCTTCTCAAGTGTAGAAGTGCCTGAGCGCATCCTGTCTTTCTTTGGCCGTGCAAACTATACGCTTTTGGACCGTTATCTGTTCACGCTGACATTCCGTGCCGACGGCTCTTCTAAGTTCTCTCCCGATCACCGTTGGGGCTACTTCCCGGCAGCAGCTATCGGCTGGCGTCTGTCAGAAGAGCCCTTCATGAGAGGCACACGCGAGTGGCTCGACAATCTTAAGCTGCGCTTCTCTTACGGTAGTGTTGGTAACGACGGCATCAACTCTGATTTGTGGCTGCAGACATGGACTTCAGAAACCGACCTGAGATGGCAGTATAATCTTGGAAAGAAATATTTCTCTTCTTATGACCTGTCGTCTACTGAGATGGCCAACAAAGACCTGAAGTGGGAAACAACGATAACACGCAACATCGGTATCGACTTCGGTTTCTTCAACAGCCGTCTGTGGGGTTCTCTCGATCTGTATTGGAATACGACAAAAGACCTCCTTATGCTGACATCACTGCCGGGAATAACAGGATTTACGGCTACATACGACAACATCGGTCAGACCAGCAACAAGGGTATAGAATTGTCTCTCTCAGGAGTTGTCTATAAAGATAAAGACTGGAACATCACTGCCGGTATGAACATCAACTTCAACAAGGGCAATGTCGATAAACTTGCTGAGAACGTAACAGGACTTTACAGTTCGCAGTGGTGCGGAAGCAGCACATTCCCTGGCAACGATTATATCCTGCAGGAAGGCAGTCCGGTTGGTCTTGTCAGAGGCTACATCTATGAAGGCTTCTACACACCCGAAGACTTCAACTATGTCAACGGTCAGTATGTTCTTAAAGAGGGCGTTGCCGACCTCGGCTCGTTTATCAACCCTGTACACGGCATCGACCGTCCGGCAGGACAGAACGCTTATCCAGGTCTGCCTAAATACCGCGACATAGACAACAGCGGCGTTATTGATGAGGCCGACGTAGTTGTAATCGGCGACATGAATCCTGTTCATACTGGTGGTTTCAACATCAACGCCACATATAAGAATTTCGACTTTGGAATGTACTTCAACTGGAGTTACGGAAACGACATATACAACGTAAACAAAGTGGCTTCAATGTACTGTGCAAAAGAAGGCGGTGCTTATGAGAACAAGCTCTCGTTCGTAAACGGATGCTATAAAATATATGATATCGTAGACGGACAGCTGGTACATCTTACAACTCCCGAGCAGCTTAATGCTGCGAACGCAAACTCAACGTTGCCTCTGTGCTACAGCGAAAACGGAACTACATCAACGCTTGCTATCGAAGACGGTTCTTACCTGCGCCTCAACACTCTGACCTTAGGCTATTCTCTTCCGCAGAATCTGTTGCGCAAGGTTGGCATCAGCAAGCTCCGCTTCTATGGAACAGTATATAATCTGTTCACCCTCACCGGCTATTCAGGCCTTGACCCGGAGGTGAGCGCAGACACAGCTCATAATAACGCAAAATATCCTACTACGGGACTTGACTGGGGAACATATCCTCGTGCACGCTCGTTTGTAGTTGGTTTAAATCTTACATTCTGATAAAATAAAAAACAATAATCATGAAAAAAATAGCTATATATATATCAGCTTTGGCGCTGAGCCTTTCGTTTGTGCAGTGCAGTGATTATCTTGACACTTCATCGCCAGAGAATGCTGACGGCGGATTTGTGACATCTTCTACAACGGAAACATTTAAGGTCTTGTCGTGGTGCTATGCCGAATATCGCCAGAATTGTATTATGGGAGCTTATCGCTGGAACGACCCGATAGGTTCTGACTCTGAGACATATCCCGAGAGCGGATCTCTCAACAACTCTAACGCAAGGCTTCAGCCGGAGCAGTTGAGCATAGGTGCCGGCAACAGCGGATTTAACGGTCTGTACACAATCATTGCCCGCACTTCAGAACTGCTCTCTCTTCTCGACACAAAGCAGGCATTTATAGATGCCCGTGAGAAGGGGCAGGTAAACGACTGGACACATCTCTACGGTGAAGCTCTTACGATGAAGGCATTCTGCTATTTTGAACTTGTAAAGCATTATGGAGATGTGCCTTACGGATATGAGAACACAGCCGCCACTGATTATGAGCTTAATTCCCGTTTTGATATTTACGATAACGTGATAAGCATGCTAAAGGAGGCAGCTCCGCTGATGTATAAGCTGGGCGAAGGCAGCATAACAGCAGAGCGTTTCTCTCGCGGATTTGCTGAGGCTCTTTGCGGTATGGCAGCCCTTTATTCTGCAGGCTGGCAGACCGTGCGCACGGATGTTCCCGGACTCTATGGTGACGTTCAGCTCGAAACCAAGGGCAAGGAGGAGTATAAGAGTGTTTATGCACGCCGCACCGATTATCTCGACTATTACAAAATTGCCGAGTATTATCTTGATGAAGCTGTAAAGAACCGTGGAACGGCAACTCTTGTAACTGTTGACGACCGCGGATATGCCAACAATCCGTTCCAGCGTCATTTCCAGTATGCTCACGACCTGCAGATAAGTCCTGAATCAATATTTGAGGTAGGCAACATTCAGGGCGGACAGAGCGGCCAGACCACTTCGAGCGAATATCCTTATGCTTTCGGCCGTCCGTCTAACGGCGGTTCTAACCAGGCAGCTCCGTGTAAGTCGTTTGCAGCTCTGCGAGTTATCCCAACATTCTATTACGGTGAGTTTGAAGAAGGCGACAAGCGCCGTGACGCAAGCGTTACTGTTACCGGCAGCAATGGCGACGGCAACGAGGCCATGTTGCGCTTCACTCCAGGAAACAAGCTAGACGGCGGTATCGCCATCAACAAGTGGGACGAAAACAGAATGAATCCTCCGTACACCACATCACAGCGTATGTCGGGCATCAACTGGCCTGTGCTCCGCTTGGCCGACCTGCTGCTTATGCAGGCTGAGGTTAAGGCAGAACTTGGCAAGGACGGTGAGGCTCTGGCTATTGTCAACGACATACGCCGCCGTGCGTTCGGCGACGACAGTCATGCCATATCTGCTTCGGGTGAGGCTCTCAAAGAGGCCATCATGCAGGAGCGCAAGCTCGAGCTGCTCGGCGAAGGCACACGTCGCTGGGACCTTATTCGCTCAGGAAAATTTGTCGAGAGGGCTCTTGCCGTGCGTGCCGAAATGACTGAAATGGTGAACGACCTTCAGACAAAGGGATATCATGAGTTCAGCAACGGCAACGTTATATCAAACTATATCTGGGTGAAGAAGGTGCATTTGGATTCGCCTCTGACATACGATGCCGACAAGTCTAATCCTGCTTTGTATCCCGGATGGCGCGGACAGTTTGATTACAGAACAACCGACGTGGCCGACAAGGTGGTCGGCACAGACAACAACCTTGCTATAAAGGGACTCTTCGAATACATCGATCCGAACGGCGCTGAAGCCAAGGCACTCGAGGCCGACGGATATACGAAGACCGACTGGGGAGCAACAATTGTGAAGTATGCTGATCATTATTGCAACAGCAACCTTCTGCCTGGAGTGGCTGCCGGCAACGTTCCTCCACGTTACTATTGGCCTATGCCTTTCGAGGTGCTCAGCAAGTCGAAGGGTAAGATAACCAACGGTTATGGTCTTGCTCAGGAATAATATGAATAGTTGATGTGTTTTGTGGGCCGGCGGAGAGATTATGTCTGCCGGCCCTTTTCTTGGCTGACAACCAGTTTAAGCCAGGTATTTACGATCTTGGCTTTGCAAGGTTTATTTCTGATGAACTGTCAGGACATTTAAAATGCAATAGAATGATTATGAAAAAGAATATGATGGCTTGTGTGCTGCTTGCTCTTGCTGGTGTGCTTATGCCTGTCGGCAGCAGCGCGTCAGACGGCTTTGCCGACGAGAGCCGCAACACGGTAAGGATACTTGAGGGCGACAACTCTGACCCTTCGATAGTGAGATACGGAGATGCTTATTATCTCGTTCACTCCTCATTTGTGTACACTCCCGGACTTGTGGTGTATAAGTCGTACGACCTGGTCAACTGGACTTACTGTTCGACGGCACTCAACCATTTTGCCGGGGATGTGTGGGCACCCGACATCGTTGTGCACAACGGGCGGTTCTATATTTACTTTCCGACGCTGAGCAGCCATGGAAAGACAAGTATGGTTACATGGGCCGACAGTCCTGAAGGACCATGGAGCGATCCTGTTGACCTGAATGTGGGCGGTATTGACCCGGAGCATGTTGTTGACGGCGACGGCAGGAGATGGCTGCTTATGAGTTCGGGCGACATGTATCCGCTGACGGCCGACGGATGTAAGATAAGCGGAAAGCCTGTCAGCGTGTATAAGGGCTGGCCTATACCAGAAGACTGGGATATAGAAAGTTTTTCGATGGAGGGACTCAACGTAAAAAAGGTGGGCGACTATTACTATATGTTTGCCGCAGAAGGCGGCACGGCAGGACCGCCTACCAGCCACATGGTTGTGGAGGCACGCAGCAAGAGCGTGTTTGGTCCATGGGAGAATGCGCCGTTTAACCCGTTGCTGCGCACGCAGTCGAGAGATGAGCGGTGGTGGAGCAAGGGGCATGGTTCTGTCGTAGACACGCCCGACGGCAGGCTCTTCATGATATTCCATGCCTACGAGAACGGATTTCAGACGCTCGGGCGTCAGACCCTGCTGCGCGAACTGGAGCTGAAGGACGGGTGGCTGAGGCTGAAGGACGGCGACATATCCTTGCCTTTGCCTGCTGTGAAAAAGGTGTGGGGCATTGGCGACTTTGTATGGCAGACATGCCGTGAGAACGACATAAGAGAACGCTTTGACATAAAGCCAGGCAAGATTGTCATGAAGTCTAAGGGCAAGTCGCCGGCAGAAGGCTCACCGCTATTGGCCCGCACAAGTGCCCATAAATATGAGATAGAGGCATGCCTGACGCTGAAGGGCGATGGGGCATCGGCCGGATTGGTGGCTTATTATGACGAACGCTTCCATTTTGGCTACGGATTTAGCCGTGACGGCCTGCTGCGCTATCGCCGCGGACAAGTAAGCAGGGCTGTCTCCAAGTGTAGCGAGGCATGCCGGACCGGACGGCTATGGCTGCGCATGCGCAGCGACCATGACGTGCTCTCTGCATGGTATAGCGCCGACGGCAAGACATGGCATAAGTTTCCGTGGGGATTTGAGGTGTCGGGCGTGCATCATAATACGGTTTACGGATTTCTGTCACTTCGCCCGGGACTATATGCCGGTGGCGACGGAGAGGTTGAGGTTACTGACTTTAAGCTGACCGTGACTGACTGAAAGGCGTGTGTGTTTAATGATTTTAATTACTGAATAATATCTTTTTTATGAAGCGTTTTTGTTTAATCTTATTGTTGATTGCAGCCGTGGCATGCTCTGTGTCGGCCGCTGCAGTTGAGCGCTGGGGCAGATTTGAACTGGCGATGAAGGCCAAGACATCTGCCAATCCGTTTGACGTGGAGCTTACGGCAACATTCAGCGGACCTGACACAACGATGACCGTGAGCGGATTTTATGCCGGTAACGGTGTGTTCAAGGTGCGCTTTATGCCGAAGACTGTCGGCAAGTGGACTTATGTCACGCATAGCAGTCTGGAAGCTCTCGACTCTCAGCAGGGCAGTTTCGAGTGTGTAAGTCCTTCTGCCGGCAATCATGGTCCTGTCGTGGTGGACGGCCGGTATGCCTTTAAGTATGCCGACGGCACCCGCTATTACCCCATCGGCACCACGGCATACGACTGGATGCATGTGTCTGCCGATATGCAGAAGCTCACCGTGAAGTCGCTCAGCGAGGCTCGGTTCAACAAAATAAGGATGCTGCTCTTTGTGCAGAACTTTGATCCCGGCTATCCCGAGCCCGAACTTTTCCCCTTTGAGATAAAGAGCATAAAGAAGGACAAGTCTGGTAGACCCGTATATGAGTGGGACTACACACGCTTTAATCCTGCTTATTTTGACAATGTGGAGAAGTGTATCGACATGCTTGCTGAAATAGGTGTTGAGGCCGACCTGATATTGTTTCATCCTTACGACGACGGCCGCTGGAATTTCGACCGTATGCCGCAGGATGTCAATCTTCGCTATCTTCGCTATGTGGCTGCACGTGTCAGCTCTTTCCGCAATGTATGGTGGTCGCTGGCCAATGAGTATGATTTCTTCAGGCACTGGCAGCCGGAGGTGTGGGACGAACTTACGCGCGAGATAGTGAAGCACGACCCTTATTCGCATCTCTGCTCTATACACAGCCACACGGCAAAATACTATAAGTATTGGGAACCGGAGTACACCCATGCCAGCGTGCAGGACCAGGCACCGGTGGAGGGCTTCGGCCGTGCTGCCACGGTAAGGAATATATATAAGAAGCCCGTGATATTCGATGAGGTGTGCTATGAGGGCAATATGGACAACCGCTGGGGCAGCCTGAGCGGGCAGGAGATGCTCTACCGCATGTGGCAGGGCACTGTGGCCGGCACTTATGTTGGTCATGGCGAGTGCTATATGGACAGTCCTACTGACTATTCGCGCGACTTCCTTGCCATTGGCGGAACGTTCCAGGGCGAGGCATGGAAGCGTATAGGTTTTATGCGTGACATCCTTGACGCCATGCCTAATCCGCTGATGCTGAGCGACAGCAGCTGGGACCCATATACTTCCACGGCCGGCGAAAACTATTATATAATATATCTCGGCAAGGGGATTAAGCCTCGCTGGACTTTCGAACTGCCTGTTAAGAACGGTGTGTATCCGCGTCTTAAGGAGGGCGTAAGAATGAAGGTTGAGATTATTGACACATGGAATATGACCATAACCGAATGTCCGCAGGTGTTTGAAACAACTGCTCCCGTTGGCGACCGTGTCTATGACAAGAAACACGGCAGCGTGCGTCTTCCCGATGCTCCGTATCTTATGCTGCGCATAACGGCAGCAGAATAATGCCGGTTGCGTGATTTGCTGTTGGTGTACAGTATATATCTTGTGTCAGTAAAATTGTTATAACCCAAATCTGTTATTATGATTCTGTCTGTATTTTTGTTTTATATTGAGTGTGTTTTTGTTAGCTTTTTCGTAGACATAGCAGGCTATGTCAAGAAAAAGCTAACAAAAAGACGACAATAGTAACAACAAGACGGGCAGAAAGCATGAATGTACAAAATAGATAAAGCTATGTGCGGTCTAATGACAGATTTGGGTTTAACGAAAACTCATCACTCTTCACATTCGTGTGTATGTGGCTGATTTTCAGAAGAATACCGCGTGATGAGTTGTAGTCTGAACTCATCACGTATGGGGACAGACCATGAGGGCGTGACGAGTTGGCAAATCAACTCGTCACAGCGTAATTGCCTGATATTCAGCTTTCTACATTGTGATGTGACGAGTGATGAGTTTCTGTAAAAAACTTTTTAGTTGTGTATTTTGTAAAAGGCGGCATATTATAGCGTAAAAGACCGCCTTTCGCATCTCAATATGTGGTCTTTCGGCGTGCAGAATGATGCCTTTTGCATCATGTTACATTTACTTCGAAGATTTGTTTTTTACATGTTGGCGCGCCGTGCAGCTGTTGGTGCATATCCGTGGCGGCGTTGTCTAATATTTGGCAGCCATTCTCCAAAAGAAATGATAGAGCCTGAACAAGGGCTCCCATAGGCTCTCGCCGGGGAAGATGAGCATGAAGCGTGCGTCGCGCACAAGTCTCTGTATGTTCTTTTTCAGTTGACTTCCGCGGTATTTGTCTATGCGTTTGTCGTAGAAGCCGAAGTTGCCCGAGAGCATAATCTCGTTGAGCAGAAATCTGCCGAGCCGCTCGTCTGCCTTGACTATGAGATATTTGTCGTCGAGACAGAACACCTTCTGCATCACATACATCACCGCCGTGGCCATCTTATAAAGTCCGCAGCGCTTCAGCGTGCGTGTGTCTGCCTCCTGTTCGGCTGCCGTGAATCCCTGGCGCAGCACGTAGTAATAGTCTAAGAGCTGCTTTAGACCTATGCCCTCATGAAAAAAGTGGTTTGAGATGTGTGCCATCTGATATATGCGGTTGAATGCTGCAGTGGGCACGGCTATGCTACCGGCTCCGTCGGGCAGCTGCACAATGTTTGCAAACTGCTTGCCGGCGTTCTTGCTGAAATAGTCCTGCAGTCTGGCGTTGCTTATCAGATTGTTCATAAACTGAGGGCGGTAGTGCAGCTCAACGGTGGTTCCGCCATAGTCGGGAAAGTCAGTGTGGTGATAGCATCGCTTGCATCCAGGAGCCATATAGCCTACGGTCTTCATCACCTTCTTGTATCCTCCCTCTGCCCATATATCTATGTCGCCCGGCGTGCGCATGTGCGGGTCGGGGTAGAGCAGGGCGTTTCCCTGTCCTTTAAGCAGGCAAGTGCGGAGTCCTTTGCGCCTGAATGTTTCAGAAACTTTAGCTGCGTTGACGTTTACCTTTGTGTTGAGTTTGGCTATCTGGCGGCTTAGGGCAAACCATCTCATGGTCATCTCCTTTTTGGGCAGACATTCTTTTGGCAGACGGTTAATGCCATGGAAGATTACGCCCTGAAGGTTTTGTTCCTTGGCCATGCGGAACAGTATCGGCCAGTCGGCGGCAGTTATGCCTTCGGGAGCCGGCTGTGATTCGTCTATAGAAAACCGCAGAAGCTGAAAAAACTTTGATGTCATTGTGCTGCAATAAACGGGTTATTTGCATTTAGCGTACAGATCCTTCAGCGTTCCGCGTGCAACTCCGCTTCTTACGAGCTGGTCGAGCAGGGCTTTTGCCTCTCGCTTCCTGTCCATACTGATGAGCACTTCTGCCTTTGAAATGATGTAGTCTTGGTTGTCGGGCTCGCGTTTAAGCGCCTCGTTGTAGTCATACAGTGCCGTTTCGTATGAGCGCATCTCCTTCTCGAGTTCTGCTCTTGCGGCATAGACGACGCTGCTGTCTGGGAACATTTCAACAAGATTGTTGAACTCGTCCATGGCTTGTGCGTTGCGTTTCAGCTGAATGTATGTGTATGCCAGTCCGAGTCGTGCCTGCATGTTGCGCGGTGACATTCTCAGAAAGTCCTCATAGTCGTTTCTTGCCAGCTCATACCTGCGCATGTTATTGTTGGCGTAAGCTCTGAAGTAAAGTGCCGAAAGGTTCACCGTATCCTTTTTCAGAATAGCGTTGCATGTCTCGGCTGCGTCTTCCCATTCAAGCAGCTGAAGGTTGACGGCAGCTTTCTGCAGCAACAGGTCCGTAGAGTCGGGATGAAGATAAAGCTGGCTGTTTATTACAGATAAAGAATCACGCCATTGCTTTTGCGTCTGCGCCTTTAGGGCGGTGACGCCAAGCAATAGCGTGAGTATGCAGATAATTTTAATTTTCAATTTACTTATCTATGTTTATTGTTCTGACCGTTTTGCCGGAAATCAGTCTTCGTCTTTGTTCTCGGCGTCGATGGCCTTAATCTTTTCGCGTACAAGGTTCATGTCGTCCTTAAGCTTCTGAACCTTTCTGTTCATTTCGTCGATGAGGCTGTTGCCCTTCTTGCTCGAAGCGTTAAGGAATCCGAGGTTGTTCTCGTAGGTCTGAACTTCCTGCTTGATTGCCTCATAGCGGCGCATCAGGCGTGCACGTTCGTTGTCGAGAGCGTCAGCACCCTTCTCTGCAACGTTCTTCAGGTTGTTCTTGAACTTGTCGAGACGGCGGCGTGCCGTTGATATGTTAAGCTCTTTGTAAAGCTTGTCCAGTATGTCATGATACTCTTTGTAGAGCTTGTCTTTCTCCTTAAACGGAACGTGGCCTACAGCGTTGTATTCGTCGATAAGCTCGCGCACTTTGTCCTGTATGTTGTCTCCGGCATTCTCAGCCAGTGCTTTCAGCTGTTCTATTATGCCGCGTTTCTTCTCGAGGTTGGTGCGCTCCTCGTTGCGTGTGCCGGCATTGGCGCTGTTGCGTGCCTCAAAGAAGTGGTTGCATGCAGTGAGGAACTCGTTCCACAGCTTGTCGCCAAGTTTCTTAGGCACCATTCCTATGGTCTTCCATTCCTTCTGCAGGGCTATCAGCTTGTCGCTTGTCGACTTCCATTCGGTGCTGTCCTGCAGAGCCTTTGCCTGCTCGATGAGTGCTCTCTTCTTGTCGGCATTCTCAGCAAACTGCTGCTTCATGTTCTTGAAGAATTCAGCTTTCTTGCTGAAGAAGTCGTCGCAGGCAGCGCGGAAACGCTCAAAGATCTTTACGTTCATCTTCTGCGGAGCGAAGCCTATGGTCTTCCATTCAGCCTGTATGGCAATGATGTCCTTGGTCTTCTTCTCCCATTCGCCTGCGGTCTTTATTTCTTCCTTGGCTATTTCTTCAATTTTCTCGCACAGCGCGGTCTTCTTCGTGAGGTTGTCTTCCTCTTTTGCGCGCAGCGATTCGAAGTGCTGCTGATGGCGCTTGTTAATTATAGTAGATGCTGCCTTGAATCGTGCCCACACTTCCTCGCGCAGTTCTTTTGCAACAGGGCCGGTCTCACGGAACTCCTGATGCAGTTTCTGCAGCTGGTGGAATGCGCTTATCACGTCTTCCTCAGTGCCGAGCTTTTCGGCAGCCTCGCATATCTTTGTCTTTATTTCAAGATTCTTCTTGAAGTCGTATTCGCGTGCTTCGCTGTTTAGTTTCAGCAGGTCGTAATACTGCTCAACGTAGAGCTGATAGTTGCGCCACAGCTCGTTCGCCTTTTCTGCCGGCACGAGCTTGATCTCTTTCCACTCCTGCTGCAGCTTCTTGAAGTCCTGATATGATTTGTTGGCTTCTTCGGGCGAAGTAACCATAGCTTTAATCTTCTCGATGATGTCGAGCTTTTTCTTCAGGTTTTCCTGCTTTTCTTTTTCCTGCTCAAGGAACAGTTTGGCGCGTTTTTCCTTTATTACGCCCATCTCAGCCTTAAACACCTCTTCGTCTTCGTCAGGAAGCACTTTGTAGTTTGCCGGGTCGCCGCCTCCCTCAAGATATGCTTTCATGTCAGCTTCTCTTTCGGCAAAGTGAAGTTTGTAAAAGATTGTTTTGAGGTAATCTATTTCGCCTTTCTGAGGATGCTCGTCGCTGTGTGCGATTTCTTTCACCCTTTCTATTATTTCGCTTTTGCTTTTATATACTTTTTTCAGTGCGGCAGCTTCAGAACTTTCTGAGACAAATTCTCCTGTTTCGGTGGTGTCGGTTGTCACTTCTGCGTTGTTTTCATTGGCAGCGCAGTTTTCTTGCATGTTGTTATCGGTTAGTTCAACATTCATTTTCTCAGTGTTCTCTTGGCTGAGTGTCTTTTCTTGAGAGTCCATCATATAACTTTTTATTCGTTCATGAATTGATTTTCAGGTAAAACCTTAGGTGTGCAAACTTAATTAAAAATATTGTAAATACCTAATAAATTTGGAAAAAAACGTTTTTCTTGGGTTAAATGAGCCTTTTGTGGCGGAAAATCCACCATGATATGCCTGAAATGAGCACGGATACTATTATGGCTATCACGAAGCCGTATTTCCATTGTTCCATGCCGTTTATGAGGTTCATTCCGAGCAGGCTGGCTATGAGCGTGGGGAACATCAGGATAATCGACACTGATGTGAGCGTACGTATCACGGTGTTCATGTTGTTGTTGATGATACTCGAATATGTGTCCATGGTAGATTCGAGAATGTCAGAGTATATGTTTGTGGTTTCGCGCGCCTGGCTCATCTCGATGTTTACGTCCTCAATCAGGTCGGCGTCGAGTTCGTCCACCTGCAGCTTGAACTTCAGCTTTGCCAGAAGGTTCTCGTTGCCGCGGATGGATGTGATGAAGTAGGTCAGCGAATCTTGCAGTCTTGACAGGCCTATAAGCGACTCGTTGTTCACTTCCTTGTCAAGGTTGCGCTTTGATTTTTCAATCAGGCTGTTTATCTGCTTCAGCCGTTTCAGATACCATACGGCCGAAGAGAGGAACAGGCGGAAAATCATGTCGACGTAGTCGGTGAAGCCCTCGCCGCGCTTCTGCTGATAGCTCACGAAGTCTATCATCATGTTTGTTTCGTGAAAGCACACCGTGATGGTTACGTCGCGCTTGTGTATTATGCCGAGCGGCACGGTGGTGTAGGGCGTTCTCGATCTGATTTCCTTTACAAAAGGTATACGCAGGATTATGAGCATCCAGCCGTCATCGTATTCATAACGGGCACGCTCATCATTATCGCTGATGTCAGAAAGGAAATAATCGGGAATCTTAAATTCATTTTCAAGAAGACGCTGGTCTTCTTCCGTCGGGCATGTCACTTGTATCCAGCAGTTAGGCTCCCACTCGCCAATCTGCCTAAGGCCTTTGGTTGTGTTCCAATATGTTCTCATTTGCTAATCCTCCGAAACGGTTATGACTGCACGGCGGTCAGCATCAATGAGCAAACCTCCGCGCCTACAAGTTCATATTTTCCGCGTAATAATCGTCCATGAATAAATTAAAATTTCTGTTTTGCGGTGCAAAGATACTGCAAGTTGGGCTAATCTCAAAATAAAAATGAATGAAATGAATTTTAATTTTGTATTTAAATTGTGTTACAATGGCTTGTTGCGTTTCTTTGTTCGGTTTTTGTCGTGTTGGTTGAGCTTATGTAAATTAAACCAAGGCTCTATAGCCTTTTTGTCGGCGTATAGAGCCTTGAGGCCCCAATCGGTCATTCTGCAGCATGTGTTTTAATCCTATTAGCAGTCTGATGCTTTCTCTGTCTTGTTCTTTTATATTGGCTTCATGCCGTCTGATGTTTTGTTTGTTTGGCCGTCATTTCAGCTAAAATTCAGACGATAATAGGCTCAATAGATAACATTGATTCTGCCGAATACTGATGACCAATTGGGGCTGAGCTGTCATTTTGTGTTGACTGTATGTGTAGTGTCGGTCTATTCGGGCAATATCGAGACGGATATCGGCGCATAGTCGGATGGCGAGAAGCGGTTCAGTTGCTTCGATGCGGTGTACGTGCCGCGGAAGTTGGTCAGTCCGCCAAAGTTATACAATACTCCGTTTACACATTCCGTTTCGCCTGTCCAGCTGAATGTGCCGAGCATCTTCAGCGGTTGCGGGTTGCTGCTGCCTGTCTCGTAGCGTACTACTGAGCCGTCGCTCAAGGCATAGATATAGCCGCCGGCAACGCCGATGAAACTGAAGTCGGAGGCGAGCGAGTCGGCAGGGGCACAGCGTTGCGCCGTCAGTTTGTTGCCGTCTATCATGTATGCCGTGTGCCGGCTGTCGTCCAGCAGCCATGTGTTGCCCCTGCCGTCAGATGTGGTGCGTGTGCTTTCGCCGAATGTCGTGCCGTGTGCTGTTTTGCCGTCTGCCGTGGCTGTTATGTTGCCGTTGCTGTCTTTGTCAAGTCTGTATGCGCAGATGTGGGTGTCGGTTACTGCATAGACGATGTTGGCACTTATGTTGGCGGCTTTTACTTCTCCGTTATGCGTGGCGGCAAAGTTCCATTTTCCTGATGCGAGATAATATATTCCGCCGTCACCTATGATTACGGGTGTGCCGTTCCAGCATGCGCCCTGACCGCTGACGGGCATGTCGGCGTATGTTTTTTCGGCGCCTGTCGCCGTGTCGTATGAGCGCAGCTCGTTGGTCGTCACGGTCTGTTCATATCCCAGGTTGGTCTTTTCCACTATGCCTCCGCCCATGTATATAGTGGTGCCATCGGTGAAGTGGGTGGTGGCAGAGCCACTGTTGCCCAGTTCGCCAAGTTCTTTGTAGACGATGTTCTGCTTTACGCGCAGCGTGTTTACAGAGGCTTCGCCTGCAATAGAGAATTTGCCTTTGGCCTCGCCGTCGGCATTCAGGATGACATAAGGGCATGCCTCATATTCCTGACCTTTCTTTATATACACGATAGGTTCCTTTTCGGGATAGGTGGCGTCGGGATCAGTGAAGCTGAAACTGCTGCCGCTCACTATCCCCAGCTGCTGCATGCTGCTTTCAGACGAGCGTCCGTTGTATATCTTTACATACACTTTGCCGTCGCGGTAGCAGGCAGATGTCAGCACCACTCCCGTAGCCTCGCTCTCTGCTGCCGGCTGTTTCACCACAATCTGCATAGAGTCTGCCGCGGCGCGTGTGCCGGCCGCGTTGCTCAGGCGTATGTAGCCTATGCGCTCTTGTCGGGTGATGTTGCGTGCAGCAATAATCTTTACGTTCTCGCCGCCTTTGCCTCCCATCTGCGACAACTGCAGCCAGTCGGCTGACGATTCTGCCTCCCAGGGCTGTGCCGTGGGTATGGTTACGTCGGCTTGTTGGCCTTCTGCCGACAGGCTGACAATGCCGTTGTCGGGAATAATTGGGTCGGGGTCAGGGCCGGGCGACAGTTCTTCGTCGCTGCTGCATGATAATGTCAGTGGAAGAGTGCATGCCATGATGCACCATAGTGATAGTTGATAAAAGTTTTTCATTGCTTTATATTTTTTATTAACGATTGCATGTCGCGAAAATATAAAGTCTTTGTGTCCTGCATTTCACGGCTTTCCGTGATTTTTTATTTACATGTGCAATAGGTGTTGTGGCTCTTTTTATATCTTGTAGCGCATCAGTTTATGGCGTGTTGTCGTCGTTGCAGGTTGATGTATGCCATATAAATTTTAGACATTGTGTATCGTCTTGAAAATCAGTTGGTTATGGCTGCGCTTGCAAAAGATGCCCTTTTGTCTTCCGAAAGACGGTCTTTTAGCCTCTGAAAGATGCCCTTTTGCAGTGCGTTTTGTGGCCTTTTGCAAATCGGCTGTGTGCATCGTCATTAATTTGTCGTGCCGGCATGATTTTCCTCTTCTTGTCGTGTGGCGTGTTTATGGCGTTCTTATGCAAGGTGCTGCAACAGAAAAGGCGGAAGGTTCGGGGCTCATTTTGCCCTTTGCCTTCCGCCTTCAGCATGTATTAGGTTTGTGTAATTTTTATCGTTTCTGCTAAAATTATTTAGCCGGAATCTCTTCGAGAGTCTTTACGAGCAGATCCCAGAACTTGGTTGTTGACGGCCAGTGGGCACGCTCTGTCGGAGTGTGGGGCGACAGCAGTGTCGGACCGAACGAGCAGATGTCGAGACCCGGATATTTAGACAGGATGATGCTGCACTCCAGTCCGGCATGAACCACCTGAACTGTCGGCTCCTCGTTGAACAGGTTCTTGTAGATGTTGCGCATAACCTTGATCAGCTCGCTGTCGGTGTTGGGGTCCCATCCGCCGTAAGCGCCGCTGAACTCAACCTTCATTCCGGCCATGTTGAAGCAGCTCTCGAGCGATGTTGACAGATCCTCTTTCATTGTCTCGCTTGAACTGCGGGCAAGAATCTTGATGGCAGCCTTGCCGCCGTCGATGTCAACTATTGCAAGGTTAGATGATGTCTCTACAATTTCAGGCATTGTGGGGATATAGCGCCATACGCCGTTGTGTGCTGCGTAGATGGCGTCAACCAGGTTGTCCTGAATTTCCTGCGGCACGATCATTTCAGGCAGTGCTACGTCCTCGGCCACAACCTCGATTTCGCTCTCTATGCCTTTGTATTCGTTGTTGAATGTCTCCTTATATTCGGCAACGATAGCCTTCAGGTCTTCAACGTTCTCTTTCGGCAGAGTGAGCACTACTTCAGCTTCGCGCGGAATGGCGTTGCGCATGTTTCCGCCGTGCCAGCTTGCCAGGCAAGCCTCGTCTTCTGCTATAGCCTCGCGTACTATTCTTACCATCATCTTGTTGGCATTGCCGCGGCCTTCGCATATTTCCAGACCAGAGTGTCCTCCCTTCAAACCCTTTATTGTTATTTTAACGGCTGCGTCTGTCTTGTCGCTTTCAGCCTCCTGATAGTCGAGAGTGGCTGTAATGTCAACGCCGCCGGCGCTTCCTATGATGAGCTCGCCTTCCTGTTCGGTGTCGAGGTTGAGCAGAATCTCACCCTCAAGTTCGCCTCCGGGCAGTCCGTTTGCTCCGTACATGCCTGTTTCCTCGTCGGCTGTTATCAGTGCCTCGATAGGTCCGTGCTTCAGGTCTTTAGCCTCCATCACAGCCATGATGGCAGCCACGCCCAGACCGTCGTCGGCTCCGAGAGTTGTGCCTTTAGCCCTTACCCATTCGCCGTCGATGTAAGTTTGTATCGGGTCAGTCTCAAAGTTATGAGTACTTGTCTTTTCTTTTTGTGGAACCATGTCCATGTGTGCCTGCAGAATCACCGTCTTGCGGTTTTCCATGCCGGGTGTGGCGGGCTTGCGCATAACGATGTTGCCTGCCTCGTCTTTAAATGCTTCAACGCCTGTGTTTTTTGCGAAGTCGAGCAAGAACTGCTGAACTTTCTCCAGATGTCCTGACGGACGTGGAACCTGTGTCAGTGCATCAAAGTTTCTCCAGATGCACTCCGGTTTGAGATTTTTAATTTCGCTCATAGTCATTATAGATTAAATTGTTATCAGGTCAGTCCCTCAGCACCGTATGCCGGCACTTCGGTATGTCCATATTTATTGTTATATGTTTGCCGAAATCTGTGTTTCCGCCGTATGTGCGGCGTGTCTCTTCTTGGTGAATGCCAGCGCTGCCCATCCGTATATGCCGAGCAGTATGACCAGCATGGTCTGCACCGTGTGTACTATCAGCACAAAGTAGAGGGCGTTAGTGTCGCTCACGCCGTAGAGGATGAGCATGGTCTTCACGGCAAAATGCCACGGACCGGCTCCGTTAGGCGTTGGGACAATCACTGCAATGCTGCCCACCACAAACGTTACAAGGGCGCACTGGAAGCCCAGCGATGACGTGAAGTCGAAGCAGAAGAACGTCAGGTAGTAATGCAGAAAATAGCTTACCCATATCCCAAGAGTGTAAAATATGAACAAGGGAACGTTCTTTACGCTTTTCAGCGATATCACTCCCTGCCATATTCCGCCCATGGTGGCTTTCACCTTATTATATATTGAGAGCTTTTTTAGCAGTATGTGGATCAAGAAAATTGCGGCTATGGCGCATGCTGCGGTTACGATATAGCCTGTGGTTGAGAACCGGTTGATGATAGAATCCATGCTTGTTCCGGTCTTTGAGAAGAATGTCGTGAACACTCTCATCTGCATCAGCAGTGTCAGCATGGTGACAAACAGCATGAGCAGCGTGTCGATGGCTCTTTCGGTAACAACGGTTCCGAGAGCTTTCGGAAACGACACGCCGTCGTATCTCTTGAGCACTCCGCAGCGTGTGAACTCTCCGATGCGGGGTATTACGAGGCTTGCTGCATAAGAAAGGAATATCGAGTTGACCGACGTTGAACTTCTGGGATATTCGCCGACAGGCTCAAGCGTCTGTCGCCATCTCCATCCGCGGAACATCTGGGCAAGTATGCCGAACGGGAACGACAGCAGCATCCATGTCCAGCTCATCTCGTTGATGAGTATGTTCTCGATGCTTCTGAAGTCGAAGTCGCGGTACATCCAATAGAGTATCGCCCCGCCGAACAGCAGCGGAAATGCTATTTTGAGTATGTTGTTTACTGTTTTTCTTGTATTCACGCTTGCCAAATGTTTTCTTTCCAGACCGCGCAGAGCCTTGCTTAAGCCTTGTGGCTTGCTGTCGACCCATGCCTCATTCGGTCTGCCGCATGCATTATTGTCTATGCAAACTTACAATTTTTTTTTCAAAATACGCGTCTTGACACTAAAGAATTATAATTTCTTTAGAGCTTTTTTGCCGTTGTGTGCGGTATGTGTGTACGCTTGTTGCTGTAAGGTGTATGGTTTATTGCCCTGAAGCACACTTTTTTATGTGAAACGGAGGCTTAGTCTTGGGTGCAGGTGTTCAGCTGAAATACATGGTCGTTCATCACAAATCTGCCGCCGAAGTCTGTCATCCGGCTCCTTCTGTTTCCGTATCTTTTCTTGAGATATGCCGCAATGGTCCTGTCGTTATGCTTGTCCGCGCAGATCCATATTCGGCTAAGGCTATTGTAGCGGCATGGCAGCTTGCCGTATCATGAGTTTGTTTTGCTTGATGATTTTGTGCAGTTCCCGGTGGCAACGGTATTGCAGTGGCTGTCATATTGGCTTTCATGGTGGAGGGTGTGCAGATGTATGCCTTTTGTAAAGATAAGAGGAAAATGCATGGACGGAAAGTTTCTATGTTTTGTTTGGTCTTGTCTGGTGATGATATCTTTTGCCCGGTACATGCCATAAACTTGGCAGACATATCGCAGACATGCAGATAAATTGTTGCAGGAAAACGCCTTTGTAACGATATTTTATTATCATTTTAATATGTAATACAGCGGCAATGTTGGATAATAGTTATATTTTTGCAAAATAAATTAATATAAGTGTTATTGCTGTTGCAGCGCCGGCCGTATGCCGTATTTGCCGCAGTGCCGGCCATGATGCATGCAACAGGGACATGAAAACGGACAAACAATAATCAAAGAAGTAGGAGTTATGGCCAAGAACAAAAAGGAGAAACGTTATATTGAGCGTGATGTAAGCTGGATGTATTTTAACCATCGCATACTTCAGGAGGCTCAGAAGGAAAACATACCATTGCTTGAAAGACTCTCATTTTTGGGTATTTATTCTAACAACCTCGACGAGTTTTTCCGTGTACGCATGGCTTCGCTCAGCCGTCTGCTTGAGTCTGACAATAAGGAAGTGCGCAGACAGCACGACACGATACGCAAGACCATGGCGAAGATAAACAAGCTCAACTCTGCCTACAGCCAGGAGTACACCTCGGCTATAGACCATGTGTTCGACTGCCTGGAGAAGCATAACATAAGAATGCTTGACGAGACGCAGCTGAACGATGAGCAGAAAAGATTTCTGACAAACTTCTTTCACGAGCGCCTTAACGGCTACACAAACCCTATATGGTATTCGGAGATAGGCGAGATAGGGCAGCTTGAGGACAACCGTATTTATCTTCTTGTCAGAAAGACCGACATAACGAGCGGTTCGTCGCGCCCGAAGAGCAGTCTGGCCATAATAAAGGTGCCCGACAGGGAGAACGGACGCTTTATCAAGTTGCCGTCGTCAGACGGCTTCGACAATATAATGTATCTCGACGATGTGGTTAGATACTGCCTTCCGCTGATATTCATCGGCTTCAAGCCGGCCGTATTTGAGTCGTATTCGTTTAAGTTTACAAAGGACGCAGAGATGGAGATGGACAACGACTCCGACTACGGCGTGCTTGAGAAAATTGCCAAGGGCGTGAGCAGCCGCAGGCACGGCGAGCCCGTGAGGCTTATCTACGACAAGAGCATGCCCAAGGAGATGAAGAAGAAACTGATGAGCAAGCTCAACGTGAGCAAGCTCGATGTGTCTTTGGGCAGCAGCCGTTATCAGAACCACAAGGACTTGATGGGATTCCCCGACTGCGGCCACGACGAACTGAAATATCCGAAGTGGGCTCACGTGATGAAGCCTGAATTCCTTGCTCAGGAGAGCATCCTTGACCAGATACGCCGCAAGGACCTCTTCATCCATGTGCCGTATCACTCGTTCGACGGGTATATCCGCCTGCTGCGTGAGGCAGCGCTGAAGCCGGAGGTTAAGACGATAAAGACCACATTGTACCGACTGGCCAAAGACTCAAAGGTGGTTAAGGCACTGATATGCGCCGCACGCAACGGCAAGAAGGTTACGGCCGTGGTTGAGCTTCTTGCCCGTTTCGACGAGGAGAGCAACATACGCTGGAGCAAGCGCATGCAGGAGGAAGGCATAAACGTGATATATGGCGTGGAGGGACTTAAGGTTCACTCTAAGCTGCTCTATATAGAGTCGACCAAAGGCAGCATTGCCTGTGTGGGTACGGGCAACTTCCATGAAGGCAACGCCAAGGTGTACACCGACTATCTGATGATGACGGCGCGCAAGAGTATCGTGGCTGAGGTTAAGAAGGTGTTCGACTTTATCGACCGCCCGTTCTCGCAGTTCAGGTTCAGAGAGCTTATGGTGTCGCCAAACTCGATGAAGACAAGGATAATAAGTCTTATCGACAAGGAGATAAAGAATGCACGCTCGGGCCGCGAGGCATGGATAAAGATGAAGATAAACCATATAACCGAGCCGGACGTTGTAGAGAAACTTTATGCCGCGTCGAAGGCCGGCGTGAAGATAGACATCGTGCTCAGGGGCAACTGTTCGCTCGTAACAAGCCGTCAGGGACTTTGCGGCAACATGCATGCCGTGGGTATAATAGACCGCTATCTGGAGCATTCGCGCATACTGATATTCGGCAATGCCGGCAATCCGAAGTTCTTTATCGGCAGTGCCGACTGGATGCCGCGCAACCTGCTCAACCGCATCGAGGTGATGGCTCCGGTTTATGACGAGGACATGAAGAAAGACCTTATGCGCACGGTTGACTACGGACTGCGCGACACCACCAACGGACGCATCGTGGACGGCAGCGGAGCAAACGTGATACAGGAGGTTGAAGACGGCCGCCCGTTCCGCTCGCAGGAGGAGCTTTACAACGCATATATGGCTGAAGCCAGGGCTGCCGGTCAGGGCGAATGATTTCGGGCTGTTTCCAAAAGGTGGCATTTTGGCCTGTAAAAGGTGCCCTTTCGTCATGTAAAAGACGGCCTTTTGCAGCCTAAAACATGGCCTTTTGTATTGCGGTTTGTAATGGTCTGTGTGTCAGTGTGTTATGCGATGCATAGCTTACTGTATGAAATGATGATTTGATAAACAGTTTTAAAATTAAAAACAGATATGAGATTAGCAGCTATTGATATAGGTTCTAACGGAGCGCGACTGCTCATAAAGAACTTCAGAACAACCGAAGACGGCACGCAGCAGATATCACGCGTGATGTATATGCGTGTGCCCCTGCGCCTGGGTTCAGACGTATTTACGCTCGGCAAGATTTCAAAGGAGCGTATGCTCATGATGAAGCACATGCTCAAGGCTTTCAAGCAGATAATGAAACTCAACCAGATTGACGACTACAGGGCATGCGCCACATCGGCCATGCGTGACGCCGAGAACGGCAAGAAGGTGCTCAACAAGCTCCGCAAGTCAACAGGCATAGACATAGAGATTATCAACGGCAGGGAAGAGGCGCGACTGCTGTGCAACAACATCGTTGAGAACATCGGCAGCGCAAAGGGCAACTATGCCTATATCGACGTAGGCGGAGGCAGCACTGAGATTTCTCTGCTTCACGACGGTGCGCTCACTCACAGCCAGTCGTACAACATCGGTACGCTGAGAATGTTGGGTGGCATGGTGTCGAAGGAGACCGTCGAGAAGATGAAGGCCGACCTGAAAAGATTTGCCAAGGACATGCCCGACATAAGGATAATAGGTTCGGGCGGAAACATCAACAAGCTGTTCAAGCTTACACATGCAAAGCGCGAAAACAGATATGTTACGGTTGATGAGATAAAAGACCTTTACTCTAAGCTGAAGGTGCTAAGTGTAGAGGAGCGCATAGAGCAGTATGGGCTCAAGGTAGACCGTGCAGACGTTATCATTCCTGCAGCCGAGATATTCATCACGGCGGCCGAGGCTCTTGGCTGCGACTCAGTGCAGGTGCCTAACATAAGCCTTGCCGACAGCATT
This sequence comes from Xylanibacter sp., assembly GCF_057607445.1. Lineage (NCBI taxonomy): Bacteria > Pseudomonadati > Bacteroidota > Bacteroidia > Bacteroidales > Prevotellaceae > Xylanibacter > Xylanibacter sp. Next base: position 24,045 of record NZ_DBLZAX010000005.1, read on the forward strand.
GTAGACGGATTTTACCGCGACAAGTATTCAGCCTGCGACATCAAGCCTGAGCAAAGCGACGCTGATGAGGCAGGCGATGATGAAGACTGATGCTTCTGTGCAGCATCGTTGATGCGGCTTGGCAGAAGGTATAGAAATATATTCAGCATGACATTTTGTCTTGTAGTTCAGACAAAATGTCATGCTTTTTTATGCTGGTACGTAAGTTGTAATATATCTTAGTGAGAGCCGACAACAAGATTTGAAGCTCATCACAGAACAGAAATAAAAAAACAATTAAAAATAGGAGAATATAATTATGATACCAGTTAATCGCAAGAATTCATGGTTACCCGACGTGTTTAACGATTTCTTTGACACAGACTTCATGCCTAAGGCCAATGCCACTGCTCCGGCAATAAACGTAAAAGAGAGCGAAATAGATTATGAGGTTGAGGTTGCTGCGCCGGGAATGACAAAGGAAGACTTCAATGTTCATCTTAACCAGGACGGCGATTTGTCAATAAAGATGGAGAGCAAGAAGAACAATGCTGAGGAGGAGAAAAAGGCTCACTATCTGCGTCGTGAATTTGCCTACAGCAAGTTTGAGCAGACACTGATACTGCCCGACGATGTTGACAAGGAGAAGATATCAGCCAAAGTAAGCGACGGAGTGCTTACGGTTGTGCTTCCTAAGATACGCAAAGAGGAAAAGAATGTTGTGCGCCAGATTGTTGTAGGATAACAGTTCGGCAGTCTGAAAGCAGACGGTAACTTTAATTGATAATATAAATTATACTTTGTTGGTAAGCCGTGGAACAGCGTTCCATGGCTTATCAACAAAGTTTTTTTTATCAGATGGTTGTTTGTGCCCGGTGTGGTCCTTGTCTTATGTCGGGCTGATTATAGTCTTTTACCTTATTTACGCCCACGCTATATCAGTTGAGGATATGGCGGCAATGCGCCCGGCGTAAGGTGAATGGCGGGCTTGATGCTGATTACCTATTGATGTTAAAGTCTGAGACTATAGGGTAAGGCAGGCTTTATTCGAACATTTCTTTCCATCGGCAGAACCTTTTCAGGCCTTCTTCGCCGTGTTTCGCAACGCTCTTTTCTGCCTGCTCGATGGTCTTTTCGCGGTCGAGCCGTGTCTTCGAGAAGAATTTGTCGGCATAGCATATCACCTGTTCTTCGAGCGTCTCGGGCAGCAGGTCGGTATGCGGCAGCGGAAGGTTGCGGCTTACAATCTCCTGAAGCGACAGCCCTGCGCCTGTATGCCGTTCGCATACGCGTGCATGGCGCGGCATTCCTTCAGCCCTGAGCATCTCGGCTCCGAGCACTCCGTGGCGTATATAGGGCTCATTGCCGTAGCATTTTATGTCGGGTGCGTCGGTCTTTATCACTCCTATGTCATGCAGCATGGCAGCTTCCTCAATGAAGTTGAGGTCAAGATTCAGTTCGGGATGCCTTTCCGCTATGCCGAGAGCCTTGCGGGCTACGGCGCTGCTGTGGCGCAGAAGGATGTCTTTCAGCTCTGCATTGTCAGAATAATACTTGTCGATAATTTGTCTCCAGTTCATTTTTTAAGTAGGATTAATTGTTTGGATGCACGTCCGTTTTTCTGTATGTATATATTTAAGAAAGCTTAAACCCGGCTCGGTCGTCAGGCCGCATATGGTTTTCTCTGTTTTGTTTATTCATGCTTTCATCCGGCTTTTTGTTTTCTATGGTTGTCTTTTCGTGTGTCTTTTTTTTCGCATAGTCAGCCATGCCAGCGATAGAACAAACGAAAATCAGCCCAATATAAAGCAAAAATCCCGGCTGAATTCTAACGCCCGGTTCGGGCTAAAAACGGCCGGCATACAGTGGTTTCATTTATGATATTGTTGCCATAAGCCGGTTCGTCAATATTGGCAAGCCGGCCGTATGGCAACAATTAGCTATGGCATCCCGGGCGTAGGGCTGTTCCGTCGGCCCGGGAATATGTTCGGATTAAGAATTGATCCAGTCTCTTTCAATATATGCAATCACATCACCGCGGTTGACTCTTGAACCCTGGCGTGCAGCTATTTCAACCAGCTTGCCTCCGAGTGCAGCCGGTACCGGTTCAAACTGGCCCCATGGTGTCTGTATGTAGCAGAATGTTTCGCCTTCCTTGTAGTGCTGTCCGATGTACGGCTCAAGGCAAGGAACACACTCGCTGCTGCCTTCGAAGTCGAAGAACACCTGTCCCTTGAATGGAGACACGATGGCGTCTGCCTTTGCGTGCTTGAATGCTGACACTTCTTCCGGTGTGAGTTTTGCGCCGAGTTTCGCATCCTTTGCCTTCTGCAGGTCGGCCAGCATACGCTTCTTTGCCATTCCGCTCTTGTAGTCGCGATACTGTTCGGGGTGCATAGCCAGCTCGAACAGTTCCTCGTCGTCCTGTCCGAAGTCCCAGTTGTTGTCCTGCATCTCCTTCTTGAAGCCTTCGAGAGCGTCAGGTATAAGTGTGTGCGGGTCAGCATCAGTAAACTGACGTCCCTGCTTCTCAGCCAGCTCTACGAGCTCCTGGTCTATTGTTCCAGGTATCTTTCCGCTCTTGCCGAGAATCATTCCCCACATAGAGTCGTCCATCATTACGAAGCGGCCCTTGCCCTGTGCCATGGTGAGCAGGTTGAGCAGTGCGATGTTCTTGACATATTGTGAGAACGGAGTTACGAGTGGTGGGTAACCTACGCGCGGCCATACATATGCCACTTCGTCGAACAGTTTCACCAGCATCTCGTCTGTTGTGAGTTCCGGCTGTCCCTTGCTCTTCAGTGTAGAGTTGATTGAACGGTGTATTCCGGCGAGATCGGCCATCATACTTCCCATCATACCGCCCGGCAGACCGCATCCGAGGAGCAGTGAGCTCATGTGCTTGTTGCCCGGGTTGATGAAGTAGCCCAGCCAGTCGTCGATAAACTCCTGTGTGAGGGTGCGGGCGCGCATGTATGCGTTCATGTCGATGTCGGCAACCTCGAAGCCTTCGTTCTTCAGCATGCTCTGAACAGAGATGATGTCCGGATGAACCTTACCCCATGACAGCGGCTCGATGGCTGTATCGATAACGTCGGCACCATTGTTGCACACTTCGAGGATAGAAGCCATTGAGAGGCCCGGTCCTGAGTGGCCGTGATACTGTATGATGACGTCTGGATGCTTGTCCTTAATAGCCTTTGTAAGCTTGCCGAGCATAGCCGGCTGACCTATACCGGCCATATCCTTAAGACAGATTTCGGTAGCACCTGCAGCTATCACCTGGTCGGCGATGTTGCTGTAATATTCAACTGTATGGATTGGTGATGTTGTTATACAAAGAGTAGCCTGAGGAGTCATGCCGGCCTCAAGCGCCCATTTAATGCTGGGGATTATGTTGCGGACATCGTTAAGACCGCAGAATATGCGGGGGATGTCAACGCCCTGGGCGTGCTTAACCTTATACATGAGTCTGCGAACGTCGTCGGGCACGGGATACATGCGTAGGGCATTGAGTCCTCTGTCGAGCATGTGTGTCTTAATGCCAACTTCATTAAACGGTTTACAGAATGCCCTCACTGCCTCATTAGGATTCTCGCCGGCGAGCAGGTTAACTTGCTCGAAGGCTCCTCCGTTGGTTTCAACGCGGGAGAAACATCCCATATCGATGATTGCCGGAGCAACGCGCTCCAACTGGTCCTTACGTGGCTGGAACTTACCTGAAGACTGCCACATGTCGCGATAAACGAGACTGAATTGGATTTTCTTTTTCATTATTATTAGATCTTTTATTGTGTGTGGCCTGATTTTGTCCGGCACACATGTTCATTTATGCAAAAATAGGTATTTTTTCTAAATCTAAAAGTTTTTATGACAAAATAATATGGTCTGAGACGAATATTTATTTGTTTTTTATAGTCTTATGAACATTTTATCATATTTTTTGTGCTGATTTGCTAAATACATATAGCAAAATACATGATAAAGTGTCTAAAATTCACTTGTAGGATAGCAAATAGACAAGTTTCTATTTGTAACTAACAAACCTTAACGTGCCTGTGGAAATTAATTTTACAAACTGATACAGCCCGCTTTGCCTGTATTTGCCTTGCTTGGCTTGCAGTTTTGTAGCTTTAGTCGGGGAGATTGGGGGCGGTGGTGATGTCTAACCATAATTCTGATGACCGTTTTTTGGGGGATAGCCGGAGTCGACTTTAATCTGGAAAAGGGCTCTTTGAAGTCAATCATATTTAGGAAAGGGCAGGGAGGAGAATAAGCAAAAAAGTTTTCTTTAGAAACTCATCACTCGTCACATTGCCATGTAAAGTGTTGGCTTACAGAGCGTTGAGGCGTGATGAGTTTACGGATCAACTCATCACATTGTGCCCTGCGGCCTTCGGGCGTGATGAGTTTCGCAGGCAACTCGTCACACTGTAATATGCTGTCACACAGCGGGTTGTGCCGCTTTGTGATGAGTGATGAGTTTTTAAGAAAAAACTTTGTGATTTTATCTTTGTTGTCCTGTCTGTGCGAAAGCGTGCCTGTTTAATTGCATAATGCGGCCCTTCGGTGTGTAAACTGCCGCGATTTAAGATGTGAAAGGCTATCTTTTATCATGCGAAAGGCCATGTCTTGGCATGCAAAAAGGCATGTTTCATGTTGCAGAAGCATGCCTTTTGTCTTGTGTATTTCCGTGTCTTGCGGTGTCTGTTAATTATGAATTATTAATTATGAGCTATAAAAATGCCTGCAAAAAACTGACCGAAATCTGCTCAATATAAAGCAAGAATAGCAACCGAATCACAATGACTGATTTGGGTTAAACCGGTTTTCCCATGCAGTCCCGTTTTGTCAGAACTGGAAGCCAAGGTTTACGTAGAAGTAAGGCTCCTCCGTGCGGCTTGAGTATCCGAGCGACGCACCTATCGGTCCGAACATGCTGTTGTAGTAATATGCTATCTCGCATCCCGTCATCGGCCCCTTCTCAAAGAGGTTGCGCAGCTTGTCGCCACGCTGTCCGAACGACAGGCGGCCTATGATGTAGTTGTTGTCCATGATGCGCTGCTGCGCCATGAGCTGTGCCGTTAGCAGCATGTTGTCAACAAACTCTATGTGGCCGATGCCCGCGAAGGGCTGCTGCTGTTCGAGATACATTCCGGGGTGCATGCCGCCTATGGAGTTGCGCATGATTAGCGGAATGTCGTTGCCGATAAGGAAGCGTCCGCTTACCATGGGCTGCAGCACGAAACGGCTGTTGAGCGGGAACGACATGCGCCACATGAAGTCGGCCACGCTCAGTCCGGGTTCATCTCCGTGGCTTATGAAGTTGTCTGTGTAGTAGCCGTATCCGGCATTGAAGCGTGCGCCGCGCGTGGTGAAAAACCAGCGGTCTTCCGAGTTGTAGTTCATCCTGAAGATGTAGCTGTAGAAGTGGACATTGTCGAGAGTCTCATATTCAGACGACGGACCCGACAGCATGTCGTGAAAGTCGTAGAAGTCCATCTTCACGTTTACGTCTACCGAGAAGTTGCGTATGTTGAAGCTTAGCAGCTGCAGGTTGACAGAGTGCTGGTTGTAAGTGAAGTTGTAGTCGCGCTTGCCGCCCTCATAGATGTTTGTGTCGTCGTGCCTGAATACATACGATAGGCCTATCTTTCCGTAGTGCAGCGGATTGATCTGTGCGTCGAGCCTGGCCATCATTCGCTTGCTCAGGCGGCCCGTAAGCTCCATTATCACAGGTATGCGGGCCTTTATCTGGTGAGACACGTTGGCCTGCAGGGCCACCATCTCCTCTGTATCGAATCTCACTCCGAGGTTTACCCTGCTTGTGCGCTTGTCGTCTGCCGATATTCTTAGCACGTATCCTTTGCCGCTCTTGTTGAGCGTATAGCCCGGGTTGGTGTATAGAAAGTTTACGCCGAGGGCAGTGATAGCCTCCTCGATGCGTTTCACCGAAACGCTGTCGCCTTTGTTGAGCCTGTATTTCGACATGATATAGTTGCGGTCGGAAGCCACAATGCGGTCGAAGCATACTGAGTCTATCTTGAACGTAAGTTCCGAACTTGTCGGCACTGGGCGCGAGGCACGTGCCGCGTGGATGTAGCCTTCTGAGGCAAGGCGCTGCTGCAGTGCCACAATCTTTTCCCATTGCTGCATGGCAGCCTCTTCGCCGCGTGCTATCAGTGTGTCGATGGCTGCCCGCGTAAAGCTTGCCGAAGAGTAGCCCTTTACGTTCACCTTGATAGGAATGTCGGTCATAGCCCAGTTTTCGTCAAACTTGTTCTTGCAGTTGATGTCCACGATCTGCATCAGTATGGCGGGGCCGCTTTGCAGCTCTGCCGCCGTGCGGTTGTCGCTCTGCACCGACACACCTATTATTATATCCGCCCCCATGCGCTTGGCTATGTCGGCCGGATAGTTGTTGCGCAGGCCTCCGTCTACGAGCACCATCGAATCTTTACGCACCGGGGTGAACACGCCCGGTATGGCCATGCTTGCCCGCATGGCTGTCGAGAGATGCCCGCCGTACATGTCGTATTCGGTGTTGTCCACGATGTTTGTTGCCACACAGGCAAACGGTATGGGCAGGTCGGCAAAGCTGATTGAGTCGTGATAGCCTACGGTGAGCCGTGTGAAGAGCTGCGACAGGTTGGTGCCGCTTATCAGTCCGCCTGCGGCGTTGCGTGCCTTGCGGGCTATGCTCAGCGGGCGCGACAGCAGATAGGTGTTCTGCTTCTCTCTTTCGGCCAGGCTCTGGTTGCTCACGTCCACCTTGTCAGACAGCAGTGTCTTCCAGTCCTGCACCTTTACGAGCGAGTCGAGTGTGGCAGCGTCGTAGCCTATTGAATACAAGCCGCCGATCAGGGCGCCCATCGACGTGCCCGTGATAATGTCTACAGGTATGCCCGCACGCTCCAGCACGCGCAGCACGCCTATGTGGGCCATGCCCTTTGCGCCGCCGCCGCTGAGCACCACAGCCACGCGGCTGCGGCACGAGTCTTGCACTTCTTCGGCATTAGCCGGAACAAAAAGTAATGCCGTCAGTATGACAGCTAGCAGGCGGAGTTTACTTTTCATGATGTTGTCTGGTTTGCAGGGCGGCCTTATGGCATGTGTCGCGGCTTAAGGTCAGCGTCCCATGTTGTGGTTAATGAAGCGGTGCTCGGCCATCTTCTCGTATTTAGTGCCGGGCTGTCCGTAGTTGGCATAGGGATATATGCTTATGCCTCCGCGCGGAGTGAAGTATCCCGTCACCTCTATATATTTAGGGCTCATCAGCCTGATGAGGTCCTTCATTATTATGTTCACGCAGTCTTCGTGGAAGTCGCCGTGGTTGCGGAAGCTGAACAGATACAGCTTCAGACTCTTGCTCTCAACCATGCGCTCGCCGGGGATATAGCTTATGCGTATCTCGGCAAAGTCGGGCTGACCCGTGATGGGGCACAGCGATGTGAACTCTGGGCAGTTGAACTGCACCCAGTAGTCGTTGCCCGGATGCTTGTTCTCAAACGTCTCGAGCACCTCAGGTGCATAGTCCATTCTGTAGGCGGTCTTTGCGCCGAGGGCCTTCAGTCCCTCGTCTTTTCTGTTGTCTTCAGTCATCATTGTAGATTAAATATTTTCCAAACGTTATAGTTTATTCCGTTGTCATACACGTCGGTGCCCTCATGCGCCTTGGTCTTCTTCACTACACGTATCGTTACGGGCAGCACAATGATTTCGTAGAGCGTCTTAAGCACCACCTGCGACACTATGAGCGACAGCATCTCGCCGGCAGGCACCACGCCCGACAGCGCAAGCGGGAAGAAGATCAGCGAGTCGGCACTTTCGCCGAACACTGTGCTCACCACGGCGCGCAGAGAGAAATGCTTGCCGTTGGACGATATCTTCATGCGGCTCATCACGTAGGCGTTGATGAACGAGCCGGCAAGGAAGGCCACAAACGAGGCGGCGGCAATGCGCGGTGCAAGGCCGAACACGGCATGGAAGCCCTCGTCGTTGTGCCAGTAAGGCGCGCCAGGAATGGCGTCGGCCAGCGCTCCGAACAGCACGAAGATGAAGTTCATGGCGAAGCCTGCCCATATAAGGAGCCTTGCCTTGCGGAATCCCCACACCTCACACACGCAGTCGTTGATAATGTAAGACACCGGAAACACGAGCAATCCGCCGGTGATGTTCACCGGTCCGATTGAAATCTGCTTTGTCTCTAACACGTTTGCCGTTATCAGGCAGACGCAGAAAAGTATGCTGAAAAGCATGAACAGCACACTTACTTGTTGCTTATCTGTTTTCATTTCCTTGTTTTTTAAGAGGTTTACCAAGCACTCTGTAAATAAATTGCGGCTGCAAAATTAATAAAAAAACTCAATAAGATAAGATTACGCCTGTAATTATTTGCCCGATACCGATTAATTGATAACTTTGCATTTATGTAATTTATACAGGCCGTAAAAGGCCGGAGATATTTGGAAATAAACAAAGAAAACGTAAAAGGAATATGAAAAAACTATTGACAACAGCCCTGACGGTGATGGCAGCCATCTCGATGCAGGCGCAGGAGACTGCTTACAAGATTACGGGAACAGTGCCCGCAAGCGTATCGAAGGTTTATCTTTATGTGATGGGGCAGCGCGCAGCTTTAGACAGCGCAACGGTGAGCAACGGAAAGTTTGAGCTGAGCGGAAAGCAGAACCTTAACGAGATATTCATGCTGGACGCAAATAATGAGGGCATGGCATTCTTCAACGACGGAACACCTGTGGACATGAACCTGGTGAACTACACCATGGCCGGTTCTGACCTCAACAAGAAACTCTTTGAGTGCAGCCTGCCGCTGAAAAAGTATGACGCTGCAACAAGCGAGATATATGCCGAGTACGAGAAGGTGGCGAGAGACAACAGCGAAGCCGGCAAGGCAAAGGCTAAGACTCTGGCGGAGCGCTTCAACGTGGTGAGAGACTCTATGCTCAACGATATGCTGAACATAATAAAGACCAACAAGGACAACCTTATACCGGCCGTTTATCTGAGTCAGATTTACACCGCACTCGACTATAACGAGCTGAAAGACCTGCTAAGTCCGTCAGCTCCTTACTATAACCATCCTGCCCTGGCCCGTGTCAAGCAGCAGCTTGCAGCCTTCGAGAAGCGCATGCCCGGCAAGATGTTCACAGACCTGACGATGAACGACACCGAAGGCAAGCAGCGCAAGCTGAGCGAGTGGTGCGGCAAGGGCAACTATGTGCTCGTTGACTTCTGGGCAAGCTGGTGCGGACCGTGCCGTCAGGAGATGCCAAACGTAGTGGCAAATTATGATAAATATCATGCCAAGGGCTTCGAGGTAGTGGGCGTTTCGTTCGACAACAGCGCCGAGGCATGGAAGTCTGCCATTAAGAGCATCGGCATGAAGTGGCCCAACATCAGCGACCTGAAGGGCTGGAAGTGTGCCGCAGCTCCCCTTTACGGCATAAACGCCATACCGGCCAACGTGCTGCTCGACGGCGAGGGCAAGATTGTTGCCACAGACCTGAGGGGCGAGGATCTCGGCGAGAAGCTCAAAGAGATTTACGGCTTCTAAATAGGCATGGCGCCGGCATGGCGCTGCCTGAGAGGCATCTCAGATATATATAATGTATATGGTGCTGTGCGCCATATCCGTAAAAAAGCTGACGGACAGGCTTATTGCTGATTTACGGCAATGCTGCTGCCCGTCAGTTTTGTTTTTGTTGCGTATGCCTTATTGCCTTGTTGCCAGTCGGCAGGCATCTGTATATCTGCCGCAGTGACTTCGTTTGTGTCTGACATGCCTTCACGTATTATTCCGCAGGCACATCTTTAGGTATAAGGCCGTGCTGCGTGCATACTTCTGCAATAGTCTTGATGACGGTAAAAAGTAATGACAAAATTATTTTCCGTTACAGAAAAACAAAGTGTAACGTATGTTAATAGAATCTTGTCTAAATCTCGCTTTGTTGTCTTTTATTAACAAAAGAACATCGTTGAAGGTCGTAAATCAATGTTTTTCATCATCTAAAAGCATGCTTTTTGCATGCTGAAAGGCTGTATTTCGGCACATAAAAGGCCGTCTTTCAGGCTGAAACCGGTCATTTTTAGTCTTCTGATACTTTTGATCTTGACTTGAAAAATGTATAACTACTTGATTTGTTGTATGTTATATGTAAGGTTTGATTTTGTCCTGTTTTTCTGACGAATGCCGTATTTATTTCGGGCATGGCAATTCTGAGAGCGTTAAACGGACGAAAATTGCGAAGAATATTTACAATCTGCCGGCGACAGGCATATCAGTGTTCGGTGTGCTTAGGTTGGCTCCGTGGCGGCATGGTGGCCCACACACGGCTTAGTGGCATGCCGCCTTGTCCGTGCAGCCGCATGATGATGGCCGGCAGAGGGCATATATGCGGCGTGATATTATTACAAAAATTATAAATGAATGAAAAAACTATTGAAATGTGCTTGCTGCATAATTGGTTTTTTATTAAATTTGGAGCTGAAATTATTAAAACCTTAAACTATGGAATTACCATTCGCAGAATCTTGGAAAATCAAGATGGTTGAGCCTATACGCAAAAGCACACGCGAAGAACGTGAACAGTGGATTAAAGAGGCTCACTATAACGTGTTTCAACTGAAAGCCAATCAGGTGTATATCGACCTGCTCACCGACTCAGGCACAGGCGCAATGAGCGACCGCCAGTGGGCCGGAATAATGATGGGCGACGAGAGCTACGCCGGAGCCGACTCATTCTTCAAGCTGAAAGAGACGATACAGAGGCTCACGGGCTTTGAGTATGTAATACCTACACATCAGGGACGTGCCGCAGAGAACGTGCTGTTCTCTTATCTCGTACACGAAGGCGACATCGTGCCCGGCAACTCTCACTTCGACACTACAAAAGGACATATCGAGGGACGTAAGGCCATCGCGCTCGACTGCACCGTCGACGAGGCTAAGGACACTCAGCTCGAGGTGCCGTTCAAGGGCAACGTCGACCCCGTGAAGCTTGAGAACGCGCTCAAGGAGCACGGCGACCGCATACCGTTCATCATCGTAACCATAACCAACAACACAGCAGGAGGACAGCCCGTGTCAATGGAGAACCTGAGACAGGTGCGCGCCGTTGCCGACAAGTATGGCAAGCCCGTTGTGTTCGACTCTGCACGCTTCGCCGAGAATGCTTACTTCATCAAGACACGTGAGGAAGGATATGCCGACAAGACCATAAAGGAGATTACACGCGAGATGTTCGCTCTGGCAGACGGCATGACAATGAGCGCCAAGAAGGACGGACTCGTAAACATGGGCGGATTCATTGCCACACGCAAGCAGGAGTGGTATGAGGGCGCCAAGGGCTATTGTGTGCAGTTTGAAGGCTATCTGACATACGGAGGTATGAACGGACGCGACATGAACGCACTGGCAATAGGTCTCGATGAGAATACTGAGTTTGACAACCTCGACACACGCATCCGTCAGGTGCAGCTGCTCGCACGCCTGCTCGACGAGTACGGCATTCCTTATCAGCGCCCGGCAGGCGGCCACGCCATCTTCGTTGACGCTCCAAAGGTGCTCACACATGTTCCGAAGGAGGAGTTCCCTGCACAGACACTTACCATAGAGCTTTACCTCGAGGCAGGTATCCGCGGATGCGAGATTGGTTATCTCTTGGCCGACCGCGACCCGGTTACTCGCGAAAACCGCTTCACAGGTCTCGACCTGCTGCGCCTTGCCATTCCGCGCCGCGTCTACACAGACAATCACATCGCTGTTATAGCAGCTGCGTTGAAGAACGTTTATGAGCGCAGGGCTGAGATTACACGCGGTGTAAGAATTGCGTGGGAAGCACCGCTCATGCGTCACTTCACCGTACAGCTCGAGAGACTGTAATATATACTTATAAAGTAGAAAACATAAAGGCCGTTTCGGCCTGACATACCAATGAGCCGACGGACAGATGCTCCGCATCCAGATTATGGCGCATGTCCGTCGGCTCTTGTTCTGTGCCGTTGCCTTCAGGTGCGTGCGTCTTGCCGTGCCGTGGGCTTGTTTTTGCCGCTTCATGTTGCCGTCGCCGTAGATGCAAAGGCCATGTGCCGTTGCGGCTGTAGGTCTGTAGTCGGTTATTAACTATTCCTTATTTTCAATAATTTATGTGGCAACAGACGCATAAATCGAAAAAATATATTACCTTTGCACTTGCTTCTTGTACAGACATGCGCACCTTTGGCGCATGCACAGCGTGTGGAAGCCGACAGCAATGGTCCCGTAGCTTAGCTGAATAGAGCGTCAGATTCCGGTTCTGAAGGTCTTGGGTTTGAATCCCAACGGGATCACATACGGCGGAAATCCTTGTAAGAAAAAGGGTTTCCGCTTATTTTTTTATAATTAGACATTTGACTTTAGTTCCTCCTGTGGCACAGGAAACAACAAGGCTAATGTTCTGTCGGATATGCTATCCGACAGCATTAAGTATCAGGATCTGTGATCCGAAATTCATACAAAAATTAAAATAGGAAGCAAGCGGATTGAAAATCCTTATACTTAATTCCGGCAGATTGCAAATCAGCCGGCACATTAGCTTTGTTGGTTCATATCGGTTGTACAGGCGGTTAAATGAAAAGTGAAATAACAATAATCCACAAGAGTATCGAATTTTTCACTCTTCACTTTTCGTTCTTCACTTAAACATGCTCCTTTAACCACTGAAAGTTTTATTTTCTCTTTTCCGGGTATGCATACTGTCTAATTTTTATACACCACTGTCCAAGTTTTAGACATGTACGCAAATGGGGTATTAGTCTATCTTTCTGATATACAGCAAAATACGTTTTATGGCATAGTTTTGGCAGTTTAAATATTGTACAAATTAGAAAATTGCCCATAAAAGCACAACCTTAGTGTCTGCCGACTTGCAGTTAGCCTTGCATCCCGTATGCATACACATAACAGACAAGGTAATATTTAATCCATATCTTTCAAAAACACGATATGGAAAATCGTATATAAAAATATTGACAGAAAGAACAATAAAATTATAAATATGAAAAAACTTACAATACCAATTATCATGCTTCTTGCACATACAAAAGCCAATACACAGCAGATAAAAGGCAAGGTGGTAAAGAATCTATGTATGTCTATGGAATATTCCAGCATGGCACTGATAAAAACAGCTGACTCGAATCTGATAACAAGAGTACTTACGGACAAAGAAGGTAAATTCGTTGTAAACGACACTAAATACAACGATACTCTGACTATGAGAACAACACCGCTGGGTTATGAAACGGCTTATGCCGACATACCGCTGAACAGAAAATCCTTATACTCAATTCCGGCAGATTTTATGTTGAATTCAATTACTCGTACAAATCAAACGGTATATTAACCTTTGTGGCTACATATCAAATTGCACGGGTATAATTTAAATTGACTAAGGCAAGATAACAATACCTGTATTGTATGCCTTAAATATAACTTTCAACAAAAAAGATAATGAATTATGAGAACATTTGCTTTAATTTTTATATTAATACTAACGTCAACGTTGTACGCACAAAACAATACAATAGTTTTAGATGGAACCGTTCAAGATGATAAAAACAGGCCTATATCCAATGCGACAATAATTATTTCATCAAAAAACGACAGCAAGGCCACATTTCAGACAGTATCCAATAAAGAAGGCAAATTTAAGATAAAAAACATATCGATTGGCTACTACAACATGAAGGTATCCCATTTGGAATATGAGACCTATAATAATGATTTATCATTGGAAAAAGACACATCCACCAATGTGCTCCTCATGACTAAAGTTTCAGAAATGCTCGATGAAGTTATAGTCATGGCAAAATATTCAGACATAAAACCAAACGGAGAAACAAGTATTCGTGTGAAAGGAAACCCTCTTGCCAAGGGGAAAACTCTGTCTGAATTTTTACAGTTTATACGCGACCTTGATGTCTCAAACGATGAAATAAGTGTCCGCGGACGTAAAAACACGTTATACTATCTTGACAATCAGCCAATATCGTTTGAACAGCTGAAAAACATTCAGCCGTCAATGATAGCGCACATAGACATCATTCCACATGCGGATGCCTCCTACGGCATTAATGCAACAGGAGGTGTTATAAAGATATTTTTACGTGAAGAAGGAGGCGTTCTCGGATCAGTTACACTTGCAGGTAAAGCAGACTACAATGGAATAAAAAGCACTAGCCCCATGGCCACCATTCTGTATAACCGCGGAAAATTTAGCGTAAAGAACTTTTTATCAGGAGTTCCTTATAGCCGCTCAACATCAATGTTCGAACAACAGACAGAAACAGCACAAAACAAGACTGTTACTGATACAAAAAATAATAACCGTTTCAAAAGTTTGAGAGACAACCTTTCATTAAGGTATTCTTTCAATAAAGTAACGTGGCTTGATGTTTACGGTGGAACTGATTTCAGCTGGCTCCGCTCCGGCCAAAACAGCACGGACGGCAATAATAATCTTTTAACATCAGGGAAAAATAAAATTTCTGGATATAATGCCGGCATACAATATCAGCAAGGTTTTGGAAAAGACAGCCTCAACTATTTTAGATTACGTGCAGAATATTCAAAAAACAAAGAAAACGAGAATGCTGATTATTTATATAACGGCATTGCTGATAATGCTGCGCTAAAAAGCAATTCAGACCACTTCTCTGTGCAACCAATAGTACATTTTAAAACAACAGCCAACTCAGGCTTAAACATCGGATTGGAATATTACTATCTTATAGACAGACACGAAGACAATGGAACCACAACTCTTGGATATATTCCTACCGGACACTATACAAATAAAGGATATGATTATGGCGCATGGATTGATTACAATATTTTAATAAAAAAGAAATTCTATGTGTATTTTGCGCTACAATATCACGGCACACAGAACATATACAGTGATTATAGGTCGCCTGAGAATAGCACAAGGAGTTGGGAAGACGGTGTCTATCCGTCGTTATTCACACAATGGCTTATAAACTCAGCAAAAGGACGTTATTTGACATTCGGGTTTAAGCACTATTATTCATTACCCAATTATAATTACCGGATTCCTTCCGTCGTATGGCAAAGCAACAACCTTTATAGTATAGGTAATACAAGTCTGAAGAAAGAGAACTTTTACAATATGGAAATATATTATTCTTTTAATTCAAACTGGCTTGCCAGT
Source organism: Xylanibacter sp. (assembly GCF_057607445.1). NCBI lineage: Bacteria > Pseudomonadati > Bacteroidota > Bacteroidia > Bacteroidales > Prevotellaceae > Xylanibacter > Xylanibacter sp. The sequence goes on from NZ_DBLZAX010000005.1 coordinate 39,257, forward strand.
TATAATCTGACTTATTGTGATGACGCGATAAGAATCATGACCTATCAAGACGAAACCCGCAACGGGACTTATTATACAAAGCCAGAGAATAAGGGAATATCCGTAACTCATACTTTTAGAATTGGATATACAACTAAGCCATTTAAATTTTGGTATAACAAAAACGGATTGTATGTTACACTTACACATGAAAGTATGCCAGGAAAAAGCATAAACAATGCAAGCATATTTTTCAGAAGCGATAACAATTTCACTTTATGCCGGTGGCTGGATTTGACACTGGGAATACAGGCCGAGAACAAAGGTAAATCACTTGAATATGATTATAACGGCGGATTCTGGCTGAACGCAGGAGCATATATGTCATTTTTCAATAATAATCTAAATGTAGCATTAAAATGCAACCAACTGATATACACACGCAATAAAAAAACGATATATGGCAGCGACTGGACTTCAATACAAAAGAACTTGTCACACAACACACAGATAAATCTGCAGGTTACATGGAACTTCAATGCAGGAAAGAAAATAAGAAATAAAAATCTACCTTCTGTAAACAGTATGCAAAGGAATGTACCAACATTGATGAAATAAAAATGAAAGACTTTAAGATATACCTTCAGAACGACGTGCAGTAGTGCTGCATAGTATGCTTGTGCATGATATGCAGCCAATATGGAGCAGATTACAGCTTCGACAGTCTGTCGAAGCTGTATTTCACCACGTCAGAAAGCGTGTCGCTTGCTATTAGGGTGACCCATATTTGGATCTTGATGGCAATGCACCTTGATGCCACCCTTCTTCCTGCTCGTCTTAGGATGCCGCTCGACACCCTTGAATATAGCGTTGGAGAAAAGACTTAGCGTTGTTGAATCGGTGATTTTCAGCCGTCTAATCCACTCTTCACCGCCATTCCTACGGCTGTCCAACGAAATGTGTACTTTTACCCATGGTTAAATCTTTTTTTGTTTGGCGACTTCAAAAGATAACCAAAATGGCTGACATCATTCTAGATGCCAACCCTTAATTTTAATGGGTTATCGGATTGTTTACCGGACAGTAATAACATTAAAATAATGTAATTCACATCAAAAGCGGGTCGGGATAACTGAACGGCAGCATTTGTGATGCCACTGTGGGCGTTGAACAAAAAACTCAACACGGCACAATACTTCACAAAATGTCGTCGCGATATTTTATCAACAGCAAAGACACCAAGCATCACACGGGCAATGACAGCGGCAGCAACGACATCATATAGGTACAGTCTACGCTGCAATTGTCATTAACCAGAGGAAATTCACAATGAACGCCAAACTATGTTACGCACAATGCATGAGACATGGCACAATGCATCTACATGAAGATTTTTTTATGTCTGTCAGCAATATTAATCTCAGACAGAAACGACAAGGATGCTTACAATACGTAAAAAGTTAAACAGTTAAGACTAATTAACCAGTAAAAACACTGACGTATCTCAATAAAATTTCATATATTTGCATTCTGATAGCCCGCACCATGATATGGTGGGGTGTAGCATGTACTTTTGAAAAACAACTGAATAATATAAAAATATCATGGACATAGTTGAAAGATTTTTGAATTACGTAAGCTTCGACACACAGTCGGCCGAGGACAGCCAGACCGTGCCGAGCACAGCCAAACAGCTTGATTTTGCAAAATATCTCAGAGATGAACTCAAGGACGAGGGCTTTGATGATGTTGAGATGGACGACAACGGCTACGTTTATGCCACACTGAAATCTAACATCAAGAAGGAAGTTCCTACTATAGGTTTCATCAGCCACTACGACACGTCTCCAGACTGCAGCGGCAAGGATGTGAAGCCTCGCATTGTCAAGAACTACGACGGAAAGGACATCGAACTGTCACCGGGCATAATATCATCAACAAAGAAATTCCCCGAACTGCTGCAGCATGTAGGCGAAGACCTTATCGTTACCGACGGCCACACTCTGCTGGGAGCTGACGACAAGGCTGGTATAGCCGAAATAGTACAGGCCATGTGCTGGTTGCGCGACCATAAGGAGATTCCTCACGGCGACATACGCATGGGATTCAATCCTGACGAGGAGATTGGCATGGGCGCTCACCACTTTGACGTTGAGAAGTTTGGATGTGAATGGGCATACACAATGGACGGCGGCGACCTGGGTGACCTCGAGTTTGAAAACTTCAACGCTGCTTCTGCCAAGATAAACATCAAGGGCGTTAGCGTTCATCCGGGATATGCCAAGGGCAAGATGATAAACGCCAACCGCCTGGCTGCTGAGTTTGCAGCAATGCTGCCGGCTGACGAGACACCGGAGACAACAGAGGGTTATGAAGGATTCTATCATCTGCTGGGCATCGAGTCGAACATAGAGAACGCCAAGCTGTCTTATATCATCCGCGACCACGACCGCGATAAGTTTGAGGAGCGCAAGGCCTTCATCGAGAAATGCGTTGTTGAGATGAACAAGAAGTATGGCGAAGGCACTGTTACTGCTGACGTGAAAGACCAGTATTACAACATGAAGGAGATGATAGATCCGAAGATGCACGTTATCGACATCGTGCTCAAGGCCATGCAGGACAGCGGTGTGCCTCCTAAGGTAGAGCCTATCCGCGGCGGAACCGACGGAGCTCAGCTGTCGTTCAAGGGTCTGCCGTGTCCTAATATCTTTGCCGGCGGCGTAAACTTCCATGGACCTTACGAGTTTATTTCTGTTCAGGTTATGGAAAAGGCCATGCAGGTAATCGTGAAGATATGTGAGATTACGGCCGAATATAACGACTGATAACATATCGTGCAGCATTCGCGCACGCTTTGTCTTGCCGTTGCATGGCATAATTCATCCTGCATGCGGTATGGCCGGCGGCGACATGCGGTAGTGGCATCATAAGCGGCACGCCTTAGCACATTGCAATGCAAGGTGAGCCGCCACTTATACAAATACTTTTACAGGACTGAAAGCAGAATGTGGTTTTGTGTCTTGCCTGTATATAATCATGCAGGAGACAGTGTTGATAACTTCTGCTTTCAGCCCTGAACATTTAAACATATTGACAAAAACAGACAGTAAGAATGGGCGAACTTCCACACCTCGTGAAAGACCTGGCACTTATTCTTGTGGTGGCAGGCATAGTGACCATAGTTTTCAAGAAGCTTAAACAGCCGCTTGTGCTGGGGTATGTCGTGGCAGGATTCTTGGTAAGTCCGCACATGCCTTACATAATGTCGGTGGCTGACAGGGCCGACATCAGCACGTGGGGCGACATAGGCGTGATGTTCCTGCTCTTTTCGTTAGGTCTGGATTTCTCGTTCAAGAAGATACTTAAGATGGGCGCTTCGCCCATAATCTCCACGTGTTCCATCGTGTTCTGCATGATGATGTTGGGCATAGTCACGGGGCATCTGTTCGGCTGGAGCCGTATGGACAGCATCTTTCTCGGCGGTATGCTCGCCATGAGTTCCACCACCATTATATATAAAGCCTTCGACGACCTTGGCCTTAGGCAGCAGCGCTTTGCCGGACTGGTTATGAGTGTGCTGATACTTGAGGACATACTGGCCATTGTCATGATGGTTATGCTCTCGGCTATAGCCAACGGGTCGAATCCCGACGGAGGACAGATGATAGGCAGCCTGATGAAGATAGGCTTCTTTCTCATCCTGTGGTTTGTGGTGGGTATCTTCCTTATTCCGCTCATGCTTAGGTCAATGCGTAAGTTTATCAACAATGAGACGCTGCTCATCGTGGCTCTCGGTCTGTGCTGCGCCATGGCCGTACTGTCTACCAAGGTAGGTTTCAGCAGCGCCTTCGGAGCTTTTGTCATGGGCTCAATCCTTGCCGAGACTATAGAGGCCGAGCGCATAATAAAGGTTGTAGAGCCTGTTAAGAATCTTTTCGGAGCCGTGTTCTTCGTGTCTGTCGGCATGCTTGTCGATCCCGCCATTCTTGTAGAATATTCATGGCCGATAGTAACTCTTGTGCTTGTAATTATTATCGGTCAGGTTATTTTTGGCAGTTTGAGTTTTCTTATCGGCGGCCAGTCGCTCAAGTCGGCCATGCAGTGCGGTTTCTCCATGGCTCAGATAGGCGAGTTTTCGTTCATCATAGCCTCGCTTGGTCTTTCGCTCGGGGTCATCGGCAAGTTCCTTTATCCCGTTGTGGTTGCCGTTTCTGTGATAACCACTTTCCTTACCCCCTATATGATACGCATGGCCACCCCGGCTTACGGCATGCTCGAACGCCGTCTGCCCAAAAAGTGGATTATGGCCATGAACAATCTTACGCTTGCCAAGCAGACCACGCAGCCCGAGGCAAAATGGCGCACCCTGATAAAGCAGATGGTGCGCATCACGGTGATTTATTCCATACTCTCGGGCGCATCCATAGCCCTTATGTTCACCTTCTTCCTGCCTTTCGTGCGTCAGCTTCTGCCTCACTGGTGGGCAAATGCGGCATGCGGACTGCTCACGCTGCTGTTTATATCTCCTTTCCTGAGGGCTATAATGATGAAGAAAAACCACAGTGAGGAGTTTAAGGCTCTTTGGAACAGCAATCCCTACAACCGTCTGCCGCTCATTCTGACAATCATTGTGAGAGTGGCTGTGGCTTCAGCGTTCGTGTTCTATATATGCTATTATCTTACACGCTTCACCAATGCGCTGATGATAAGCATAGCGCTTGCCGCCGTGGCACTTATGATAATATCGCGCTCGCTGAAGAAGAGAAGCATAAAGATGGAGCGCTTGTTTATGCAGAACCTGCGTTCAAGAGAGATTGTTGCCGAGGTGATGGGCCGTAGGCGTCCGCTGTATGAAGGTCGCCTGCTCGACCGCGACGTGCATATCTCTGATTTCACCATTCCCGAAGATTCTCTATGGGCAGGCAAGATGCTGCGCGAACTGGAGTTCAGAAACAGATACGGGGTGCACATCAGCAGCATATTGCGTGGCAGCCAGAGGATAAACATCCCAAACGGAGGAACAATATTATTTCCCGGAGACAACATTCAGGCTATCGGCAGCGACGACCAGCTTACAGCCTTCAGCGAGGCCTTGAACACAGAGCTGCATGATAAAGACCCGGAGATAGAGAAGCGTGAGATGAAACTCCACCAAGTGGTGATAAACCGCAACGGCATCTTTGCGGGCAAGACACTGCGTGACAGCGGCATACGTGATGTGTACAACTGTATGGTCGTAGGACTTGAGGAAGGCAAGGAGAACCTCTCGCAGATGGACCCGTCGCACAAGCTGCGTCACGGCGAGGCTATCTGGATTGTCGGCGAGCAGGACGACATAGAGCGCTTCTGCAGGGACAACGACCATGCGTCTGACTGCACGGCAGGCTGACCCTGGTTATGTTGCAAACAGCTATTGGGCTGGCAGGGCGGGCTAATGGCTTCTTAGATGCAAAAATGCATAACCGTCTAAGGCACAGATATATGTGCCGATTATGTTTTCATACTTGTATAAATGCCGGTGCAATAGGCATACGGGTGCACGTAAAACGTTAAATATTAAATAAAAAGGCGATTTTGGTGTGCTATTAGGTTTAATTTCTGTAAATTTGCACCCTGCATTATATGAGAACTAAAACCGTAATATTTGTATTGCTGTTTGCCTTCATATTTGTGATGGCAGACACCTCCTTGCCTTTGTTCAAGGAAAATGACAACGGGCGCGCGCAGAACGACTCTCTGAGTGTGGGCGACACGGTGTCGTCTGACTCCGTTCCGGCAGATTCGACAGATAAGTCAGGCGAGCCCGACACCACGAACATGGACTCGCTTCAACTCGCCATATATCACCATAACAAACAGGTGGACGACTCTATCAGGCTCGACAGCATAAACCGTAAGAAGTCGGGAGCGTTAGACGCCCCCGTAACCTTCTCGTCTGAAGACTCTATGGTCTATGATGCAAAGAGCAAGGTTGCGAGGCTATACGGCAACTCAAACGTGAAATATCAGAACATGGACCTCAGCAGCGACCGCATACAGATGAGCCTCGACAGCAGTCTGGTGCGCGCAACGGGTACTGCCGACTCAACCGGAGCCATATCCGGCACTCCGGTGTTCACCATGGGACAGGACAAATATGAGAGCGACACCATGGCCTTCAATTTCAAGACCAAGAAAGGCTTTATATATAATGTATATACTGAACAGGAAGACGGCTACCTGTCGAGCCAGCACTCAAAGCGCGACTCGAGCGGAGTGCTCTATCTTGAGCATGGACGCTACACCACGTGCGACCAGCCTCACCCTGACTTCTACATAGCCCTGTCGCGTGCAAAGGTGCGCCCCGGCAAGGATGTCGTGTTCGGTCCGGCCTATCTCGTTGTGGCAGATGTGCCGCTGCCGCTGGCCATTCCTTACGGATTCTTTCCGTTCACCAAGAGCTATTCAAGCGGATTCATCATGCCGAGCTACGGAGACGAGAGTTCGCGCGGCTTCTATCTGCGTGACGGAGGATATTATTTTGCGATGAGCGACAAGTGGGACCTCAAGCTGCTTGGCGAAATTTACACAAAGGGATCGTGGGGATTGTCGGTGGCAAGCAACTACCGCAAGCGCTACCGCTATAACGGAAGCTTCTTCTTCAGCTACCAGAACACCAAGAACGGCGACAAGGGTATGCCCGACTATACCGAACAGACCAGCTTCAAGCTGCAGTGGAGTCATCGTCAGGATACTAAGTCAAACCCATTCAGCAGCCTCTCGGCAAGCGTCAACTTCGCATCTACGAGCTATGAGCGCAACAATCTTAACAGTATGTACAATCCGCAGAGCTACACACAGAGTCTGCGAACGTCAAGCGTCAACTGGAGCACGTCGTTCTCGAGCCTTGGCATGACCATCAGCGGATCGGCCAACCTCAGCCAGAACATGATTGACTCTACCGTGAGCCTCACGCTGCCTGACCTCAACATTTCTGTGAGCCGCTTTTATCCGTTCAAGCGCAAGCACATGGCCGGCAAAGAGCGCTGGTATGAAAAGATCTCTATGAGCTATACCGGACAGTTCAGCAACTCTATCGACACGAAGGAAGACAAGCTCTTCAAGTCGAACCTCATAAAAGACTGGCGCAACGCTTTCCAGCACAATATTCCTATCAACGCCAACTTCACGCTGTTCAACTATATCAACATCAACCCCTCGTTCAACTTCACCGACCGCATGTACTCCAACAAGGTGATGAAGTCGTGGGATGAGCAGGCACAGACAGAGCGCGCCGACACAACATACGGATTCTACAACGTATACAACTGGAGCATGAGCATCGGCGCCTCAACCAAGATGTACGGCTTCTGGGTTCCGTCGAAGAAGATTTTCGGCGACAAGATACAGGCCATACGCCACGTGCTGACGCCTCAGGTTACGTTCAGCTATGCGCCCGACTGCGGCTCGAGATACTATGAAACCTACCAGAAGACCGATGCCGACGGCAATGTAAGCCTCGTTGAATATTCACCATTTGAGAACGGCTTGTTCAATGTGCCGTCGAGGGGAAAGACGGGAAGCGTAACCTTCGACCTGTCGAACAACATTGAGATGAAGGTGAAGTCGGACAAAGACTCTACCGGATACAAGAAACTCAGCATTATAGACGAACTCGGATTCAACATGGGCTACAACATGGCCGCAAAGGAGAAACCTTGGAGCGACCTTACCGTAAGGCTCAGGCTGAAGTGGTGGAAGAACTATACATTCAACCTCAATGCCGTGTTTGCAACCTATGCTTACGAGCTTGACGATAACGGAAGGCCATACGTCAGCAACCATACCGAGTACAGCAAGGGCCGCTTTGGCCGCTTCCAGGGCTTGTCGCAGAACATATCGTTCACCCTTAATCCCGAAAAGCTGAAGAAATGGTTCGGCGGAGGAGATGACGAAGAAGACGCCACGGAGGATGACAACAACACGGAGGACGACGACACCGGAATAGAGTCGAACGTTGACGACGACATGGTGAACGGACAGAACGGTGCAAGAAAGAAGAATGCAGGCAAGGCCGAGACCGACGCAGACGGATACATGAAATTCTCAATGCCATGGTCGCTCACATTCGGCTACGGAATAACGATGCGTGAGAACACAAGCGGAAAGTTCAACACCAAGACCATGCGCTATCCTTACGCATTTACGCAGACCCTGAACTTCAGCGGAAACATACGCATCAGCGACGGATGGAACATCAGCTTCTCTTCCGGTTACGACTTTGAAAACCATGACCTGTCTATGACCACTGCATCGCTGAGCCGCGACCTCCACTGCTTCAACATGAGCTGCTCTGTGGTGCTGGCTCCATACACATCTTACAACTTCTCGTTCAGATGTAATGCCGCCACTCTTACCGATGCACTTAAATACGACAAGCGCAGCGGCTACAGCAACGCCGTGCAGTGGTATTGATGTGAGGCGCAACCGCGTTAAAACTTTAACATTGAGCTGAACATAACAGTATTATAAAAACAAGCCAGCTCGTTACATCCTTATTTATAGTCAGTATTTCCTGATGATGGATGTAGCGAGTTGGCTTTTTTTATTCTTTATTTTCTGTATAGCTGCCGGCTATATATCAGACAGCTGTAATGCCGCTGTCGGCTTTAGTCTCTATCTGTCATTTTATCCAAAATATGATGCTTTATTTCAAACCTGCCGGCATCGGTTGATACAGATGTTGGCAGAGCATGGGCAGGCCAATGATTTGCCTTTGTTCTGTCAAATCCGTGCCATGTATACAGGCTGAAAATGGCAGTAGAATTTTTTAGGGCAAAAAACTGAAAGTAAAATATGCCTTCGTTGTTAACTGATGGTCTGAACGGCGGTTTACATTATACGGACTGTAAGCAAAATGGCGTGATTAGGTTTCAAATCATTAACCTATCGTTTACGGGTCGTAAGTGGGCCGTTTTTGATGCAAAAGTGGCCGCTTTTTTTGTCGTAAATGAATGGCTTTTTGTGGCAAGTACGGTGTCCTTTGGGCAACTTAGGCGGGCATGACTGAAACTCATTATTTATTCTTGCGCCTGTGTCGCCTCATTTTGCCAGGAATGTGGAGCTGGGTGTGGGGTGGTGAGAGGGCTGTTAGGATAAGCCGTAATAATCCTGCGCATGTAAAAAAACAAACCGGGCAAAACATGTTGTGGATAATGTTTTGCCCGGTTTTATTATGTTTCAGATTTTCTTATTGGCCATATAGGCTTCAGATGCCCGTCAGGTGTTGTTGCCGTCAGGGCCGTCTGTATGGATATGCATTCAGAAGTTGAATGTGTGTTTGCCCGATCCAACCTGCTTTTCGGTGCCGTCGGGCAGCACTATGGTGGCGTCTGAGCCTACGGGTATGTCAACTGTGAGCGAACTGCGTGTGCAGCTGACGCTGATTTTGCCGTAGAGCGACTCTGTGCTTGCATTGACATATTTGAGGTCGCCCACGAGCGTTGGTTTTATCAGCAAGTGGCGCAGTCCGTAGGTGCCTGGGCGATTTTGTATGCCTGCGAGAGTCTTGAAGAGCCATTCGTCTATCTGTCCCATCATGAAGTGGTTGAGCGACGAGCCTTGGTTGGGGTCCCACTGCTCGGTCAGCGTCGTGGCGCCATGGCGCAGCTGGAAGCCATAGCCCGGCGTCTCATAATGGTTCAGCATGGAGTAGAGCAGGTCGTTGAGTCCGTTCTGTGCAAGCGTCTGAAACAGGTAGCGGTTGCCCACGTCGCCCGTTGTCAGGCGTGTGCCGTGTGCCTTGATGTCTGCCACGAGACTGTTGAGCACTCCCTGCTTGTTGTTGCCCGTAAGTCCGAGATACAGCGGCAGGGCGTTGGATGTCTGGCTGCCCGTGCCGTAGGTGCATGAGTCGGCTTTGAAGAAGCGGCTGTTGAAGGCATCCGTGGCGTATGCCAGCAGCTTGGAGTATTTGTCTGCGTCGGCCGTGTTGCCAGTCATGCGTGCAGCGCGCGTCATCAGTTGTAGGTCGAAGATGTAGTGGGCCGTTGCCACAAGTGGTACGGGAGTGTTCTTTGAGAAGCCTGCACGCCATGGACCATAGTCGTACCAGTCGCCAAGTCCGTGGCTCACAATGCCGCTGTCGGCGCGCGACGTCAGATAGTCGACATATCGGCTCATGGCTCCGTAGTTGGCGGTGATGAGCGTGCTGTCGCCATACTGCTCATAATACATGAACGGCATGATGATGAGCGTGCTGCCCCATTCGGGCGAGTCGTCAAACAGATTGCCGAACGACACATACTGTGGCGCCGTGGTGGGCACCATGCCGTCTGACTTCTGTGTGTCGGTTATGTCGCGTATCACCTTTGGTGCAAAGCGCGTCATGTCGTAGTTGTAGAGAAGGCTGGGGCCGCACAGATGGTCTTGCTCTAGCCATCCCAGCTTTTCGCGGTGAGGGCAGTCGGTCAGCACGGACTGCATGTTGCTGCGCTCAGCCCTTTCTATGAGGCGGTGAGTCTTGGTGAACAGTTCGTTTGAACATTCAAACGACGACACCTCTCTGGCAGAGTTGTAAACGAAACAGCTGCTGAGTTTCTTCAGTACGGGCAGTCCCTGCGGGTTTGGCTCTCCCTCGCGCACCGCCCCCTCCACCTGTATGTAGCGGAAGCCGTAGTAGGAAAAGCGCGGATGCCATGTCTCCGTGCCGTCGCTGCCCAGAGTATATTCGTAATAATGCTGGCGTCCGGTCTGCCTCTGGTCGCAGGCTCCCTGCTGAGTGAGCTTCTCGGCCACGAGCATTGTAACCTTTTGTCCGCGCTTGCCTTCGATTGTTATCTCGGGAAATCCTGCAAGATTCTGTCCCATGTCGGCAACAATCACAGACGGGTCTATTTCTCGCTTTGTGGCCTTTGACGCTGCTGCCAGCGAATCTGTATGTATCTTCATCCACGACTTCACACCGTAGCGCTCCATTATCTTCACGGGCTGTGCAGTCTGTGGCGTCAGCGTGCCCGCTGGTCCCTCCACCTGCACGGCGTCATGCCATCTGCTGTCGTCGAATCCGGGCATGTCGCAGCCGGGCTGGCAGAACCTTGCGTCGTAAGATTCGCCTCCGTAGATGCTGTTGAACGTTATCGGGCTCAGCGTGTACTTCCAGTCTTCGCCGCTCTTTATCACCTGGCGGCTGCCGTCGCTGAAGTTTATTTCCATGCGCATAATCATCTGCGGCGGGCCGAAGCTGGTCTGCAGCTTGCTGTAGCGGCCCATGCGCTGCACGTTGAAGAATCCGTTGCCCAGCAGCACGCTTATGGCGTTGCGCCCCTCTGCGAGCAGCTGTGTCACGTCGTAGGTGTTGTAGTAGACGGTCTTGCTGTATTCGCTCCAAAGCGGGGCAAACTCGCTGTCGCCGACCTTACGTCCGTTTATCTTCATCTCGTAGTGTCCCAGTCCGCTTATGTACACCACGGCATCTGTAATCTTCCTCTTGCCGGTGCTGAACTCTTTTCTCAGTATTATGCTTTTAGCCGACAGCGTGTCGGTGTCTTGCCATTTTGCCTTGAAGCTGTCTTTCTTGAACACTGAGTTTGCCCATCGTCCTTCGGGCAGCTTTGCGTCCGCTTTGGTTATGGCTCCAATCCATTTAGCCCCGAGCTCTTCGGGCACCACTCTCACATATTGCTTCTGGCTCCATGCCGACCTTTTGCCGGCGGCGTCCCACACGCACACCTGCCAGTAGTAGCCGTGGCGGTTGCCTTTCAGCGGCGGCAGCGATATCAGCTGGCTTTCGGCCGACGCCGTCTTGCCCGAGTCGTAGACACTTTTGCCGGTTATGTTCTCAAAAATCCTTATGCGGTAGGCAGTCTGCCTGTCGCCGTTGGTGTCGGCCTTCATCTGCCAGCCCACGCGTATGTCGCCGGCTGTTACGGCCAGTCCGTCCTGATAGTTGCACGTAAGTTTTGTAACGGTGAGCTTCGCGCTCATGCTGCACGATACGAGCAGAAGGATAGATAACAGAAAATTTCTCATCTCTTTCAGTGTTTGTGCCCTTGCCTTTGCGGCAGGGCTGCGTTGAATTTGTCTTATTTATATGATGACGCCTTCAGTTGTCGGTTGTAACTTCTTTTGCTGCAGCTTTGTCGACTTTTGAACGTAAATTTGCCATCTGCACCTTTGGCAACCCTTTTTTAGATATATTTATAAAGGTGTAGGCAAAGGCGCGGCATTCCTTAAAAAACTGAAACGCCGTTACAAAAATAGCCTGATAAGTGAGAATATGAAAATGTTTTTACGTATTTTTGTAAGAAAGATAAAGGCCGTGCCGCCTGCCGGCTGAAGCAGCATACGGCGGCAGGATATGAGCTTTGTCTTGTTTTGACATAACCCTTAAAACATTGAGCTATGAAATATAAGATGCTTGTTCTGGACGTTGACGGAACATTGTTGAACGACAACAAGGAGGTAAGCAAGCGCACGCTGGCAACGCTGCGCAAGGTTCAGCAGATGGGCGTGCGAATAATGCTGGCGTCAGGGCGTCCGACATACGGACTGCTCGGACTTGCCAAGATGCTCGAGCTTGACACCTACAACGGATATGTGATGGCGTATAACGGCGGACAGGTTATAAGGGCTGCTGACGGCGAAGTGATATTTGAGCGCCGCATTAATCCCGAACTGATACCTTATCTTGAGAAGAAGGCCGACAAAAACGGATTTGGCATCCTTACTTATAATGAGGACTGTATTGTTACGAACATGCCTGACAATCCGCACATCAAGGCCGAAGCCGAGCTCAACGGCATGAAGATTGTCTATGAGGAGCATTTCTCCATAGCCATCGACTTCATTCCGTGCAAGTGCATGCTTGTCAGCGACGATGAGGAGGCTCTCGTAGGACTGGAGAACCACTGGAAGCGCCGTCTCGACGGTGTGCTCGACGTGTTCCGCTCAGAGCCGTTCTTCCTTGAGGTGGTAGGCTGCCGCGTCAACAAGGCCAACACGCTGGCTGCCGTGATGGAGATGGAGGGCATAAAGACTGACGACATCGTAGTATTCGGCGACGGCGTGGCAGATGTTACCATGTTGCAGCTGGCAAGTCTCGGAATAGCCATGGGCAATGCGCCAGGATCTGTGAAGCGTTGTGCCGACTATATCACACTGTCTAACAATGAAGACGGCGTGGCTGTGGCTGTTGAGAAGGCGTTCTTGGCAGAGGTGCGTCCGAGCGAGATTCCGCTCGATGAGCTTAATGCCCAGTCGAAGTCTACGCTTATGGGCAACCTCGGCATACAGTACACCTATGCCTCTCACGACCGCGTTGAGGCCACTATGCCCGTTGACCACCGCAACCGTCAGCCGTTCGGCATCCTGCATGGCGGAGCCACGCTTGCGTTGGCAGAGACAGTGGCAGGGTTTGGCTCTATGATAATATGTAATCCCGACGAGTATGTTGTCGGCATGCAGGTAAGCGGCAACCATATATCTTCGGCCCATGAGGGCGATACGGTGCGTGCCGTGGGCACCATTGTGCATAAGGGCCGCTCGTCTCATGTGTGGAATGTCGATGTGTTCACATCCACCGGCAAGCTCGTTTCGTCGGTGCGCGTAGTGAACAGCGTCATGAAGCGTAAATAGGCAGACATTGCAATCATGAGTATAATGTTTTTATATAAGCATAAAGCTGCTTGTCGGTTTTAATTTAAAATTAAATTCATATTTATTCTTTTGTTTGTAATAGATTTATTATATTTGCTTTTGAAAACTTTAAATTAATACGATCATGAACAAGAACCTTGTATTTAATCTGCACATTCCTACAAAATTATTGTTCGGATGCGGCGAACTCAGAAGGCTGGCAACAGAAAATTTGCCTGGTAAGAAAGCGTTGATTGTTATTTCTGGCGGAACTTCAATGAAGAAGTATGGCTATTTAGATAAAGTGGTAGGCTATCTTAAGGAGAATAATGTTGAGAGCGTTGTCTTTGATAAGATTCTTCCCAACCCGATCAAGCAGCATGTAATGGAGGCAGCTGCGCTGTGCCGTGAAGAGAAGTGCGACTTCGTCATCGGTCTTGGCGGCGGAAGCTCTATCGACTCTGCAAAGAGCATCGCCATAATGGCATGCAACGAGGGCGATTACTGGGACTATATTGCCGGAGGTACAGGCAAGAACAAGCCCGTTGAGAAGGCTCTGCCTATTATTGCTATCCCAACAACGGCCGGTACTGGTACAGAAGTTGACCCTTGGACTGTTATTACCCATGAGACAGCTCACGAAAAGATTGGCTTTGGCTGCAAGCTGACATTCCCGACAATGTCTATTGTTGACCCGGAACTCATGCTCAGCATCCCGCCAAGACTTACGGCTTATCAGGGCTTTGACGCATTCTTCCATGCAGCTGAGGGCTACATAGCAAACTGTGCCACTCCGATAAGTGACCTTTATGCTCTCGAGGCTATCCGTCTTATCTATAAGTATCTGCCTGTGGCAGTGGCTGACGGACGCAACTTGAAGGCAAGGACAAAGGTTGCATGGGCAAGTACGCTGGCCGGTATGGTTGAGTCTACATCAAGCTGTACGTCAGAACATTCAATGGAGCATGCCATGAGTGCCCTTTATCCTGAACTGCCTCACGGCGCAGGACTGATTTGTCTGTCGCAGTCTTATTTTGAGACATTCCGCAATGACAGCATGAAGCGCTACATGAAGATGGCAGAGGCCATGACTATGGAGCCGAGTAAGCGTCCGTCTGACTTTATCGATGCTCTCGTCAAGATGCAGAAGGCCTGCAAGGTTGACGACTTGAAGTTGAGCGACTGGGGCATTAAGAAAGAGGATCTTCCTGAAATGGTTAAGAATGCAAAGGAAACCATGGGAGGCTTGTTCCAGCTTGACCCGCGCATGCTGACAGAAGACGAAATACTTGCTATTTATGAGAAGGCATATCGCTAAACCGATGCGGTGATATGATATGAAACAAGGCCTTGCGCAATACTGATGCGCAAGGCCTTGTTTGTTGTCTCAATATGGTTATGAATATATAATGTCGTAGCGTGTCAACGTGTATTGTCCGTTTCTTTTTGCAGTAAGGTTGCTTGTGCTCTGACATATTTGCGGCCTTCATGGTTTGTCTTGCCGCAGTTTACGCATCATTATACATTCTTCCTTTATTGTTTTTCTTGTGGCAGACAAGTGGTTTTTATTTTGTTTTCTCTGTCTCAACCTTTATCTTTCCGTCCTTTATCTCCGCATTGACTATTCTTCCGCCTGTCGCATGAAGTCTGAATTTCACGTTCCATTCGCGCGGCCATGCCTGGAAGAGCAGCAGTTGACCGTCGGGTGTTTCCTGAAGCAGCATTTCCTGCAAGCCTATCATGGCAGCACCACCGCGGTTGCAGTCGGGTGCCCAGTCATAGCCAGGGTCCCAGAAGGCTGGGAAGCGATAAGGCCCGTCGGCAAATTTCTCAAGGTTAAGGCGTGCCGCATCGTCGGTAAGGCCGAGGCATGCAGCCCAGATGTTGTCCTGTTTCCAGCCGATGTGTGTGCGCATCTTTAGTGCGTGCGGATCTTTAAGATAAGTGTTGCGTGCAGTGTTTAATCCGGGGCGTCCCATGCCGTATATTCTCCAAGGAAATACTGGATACAGTTGCGGCGTCTCAACGTTCTGTATTCTGGCCCATACAATGGCAGGGGCTATGCATGTGTCGCCCTCGATGGTGCGCAGCGGCATGTCGGGTATGCGGCTTATGAACGTAGAGTCAAGGGCATAAGCAGATGTGTCTTGTATGCCTTTGGCTGCCTTGTATGCTTCAAACTGCTCTGTCACTGTGCGCAATGCTGCCACCACGCTCGACGGGTTGTATGCCATTTTGTATGTCTCGCATCCGGATGAAGGGTAGAGTATAAGCTTTCCTTCACCGTCGAGCGCCTTTACTCCGCGCTGTTTTGCAAGATACTGATAATGTTCGTCAAAGAATTGCAGGCATTGCACAATCAGCGGTTCATACTTCGTGATGTCCATTCCGGTGTAAAAGTGCGCCTGTAGTATCATTGAGCAGAATTCCAATGATGTGTCCCACTGATATTCAAGCCATGCGTTTCGCTCCATACCGTAGTCGTCGCCGGGCTTGTGCTTGCCGTATTCGGCAGGATTAGGCAGTCCGAAGTTTTCTATCTGTTCGGTAAACGACGCCCCTCCGTGTCCCCAATAATGTTTTGTGCGTGCAACGGCCGTGGGCAGCAGTCGCAGATATGTGTCAAACTGCGATGCCATCATGTCCGTATCGCCACTCTTTAGCATCGGCCAGTAAACCAGTCGCTGGTTCTGAGCCGTCATGGTTCCGCCTCCCCATTTGCGGTAGTCTGGTGTGAAAGGCGTCTTCGGGTCTACGTATACGGGGTCGAAGGTGAACAGTCCGCCGTTGAATTTAGAGGGCCATTCTCCGTAGGCGTTGCATCCGAGCATATAGCGGAACAGTTCGTAGTTGCGCAGTATTCCTTGCCATTTGCTCGTCGGATTGTCCGTGTTGTCGTTTCTGTCGGCCGGTATGATATAGCTTCTTTGCCAGTAAGCATGCCACCATGCAGCACTTCTTCTTTTTGACTCTTTCGCCGTAGGCATTTTCGGGGCCTTGTCGCCGTCATACAAGTTTAGCGTTATCGTGGATTTCTTTATGCCTTCAGCCTTAAAGTTCCATGCACGGAAGTCTGTTGAAGCATAGGTGCCGTCGGTAGTGCCGCAGAAAGTGAAGCCCGGGGCAACGAGTTCACCGCCGAAGCGCAGGCCGCCGATGGGGTTGTACAGATTGTTTTTTATGCCGTCGAGATTTTCTTTGTTTACTGTAAAGTCGAACACAGTCTGTTCGCGGTTCTTGTGCCAGAACACAAGTGTGTTGCCCTTTGCACGTATAGAATCCTGATATGTGGTGCAGTCCTTTGGCAAATTCCATTTGTATGAGCACTGCTGGCATTCGGCTTTTGTAACCGGTCTGTCTTTATATCGCCAGCTTTCATAGCTTAGGGTGGCGTCTGTCTTTGTCTTTGAATTTATCTCTGCAAACACGGCAGATGTGGAGACATCTGCCCACAGGCGTATTTCTGTGTCTTTTCCTTTTATGTAAACAGCGCCGTCGTCAAGCTTCAGAGTCTGGCTGAAGCCTGCATCTGCACCGTTAAACGGGTTGGGCGTAAGGCGCAGTCTCAGTCGTCCGGCTTTCAGCAGCGTATTGTTCTCGTCGAACATTCCGCTACGTGCCACGTATATCATTACGTCGCCGTTCTCCACCCATACGTTCATGCCCACGTCGTGTCCGCCGCATGGCATTGATTCAGATGAATTTTTGCTCTGTGTCGTCCATGTGTAGTCTGCCGGAACATAGTCTTTTCCTCTTGACGCTTTACCGGCTGCAGCTGCCGGCATGCTTGTTGTCACTGCTGTTAAGACAACTGCAAGCACCAACATCGCATAGTAAGTGAAATGTGACAGACGGCCGTGCCGGTTTGCTTTTAAGGCAAAATGTTTTTTCTTGACTTGTTTTTTCGATAGCGTTCTGTAGTACGTTTTTTTCATATTGTTTTTATCAAAAATAGGAAATTATCGTTTGTTATCTTTTTTCGGTAGGCTATTGCGGTTGAAATGCCATTTTGAACGTTCTGTTTCAGACACATATCCAGTCGGATATAGTTCCCGTCTCCGACGAGAAGCTGGCACCAATCTTGAACACACGGCGCGCATCGGACGAATATTCGCGGGCATAGCCCTTGTCTTCTATCTGACTGAGAGCCTCGTCTGCTGTGCCGTCGAGTTTGAACTCAAAGATATAGACATACTGCGGAGTCTCAACCACGCAGTCAACACGCCCCTGGCTCTGCACCTTCTCTGTGTAAACGGTGTAGACGCTGATAAGACGCATGACGAGATAGAACGTGTACTGGAAGTAGCGTTCGCGCTCCGCCTCATTGTCCTTGCGGCGCATGGTGTAGGGGATGCTCGACAGGAAGGAAGTGAACAGCGTGCGCAGACTGTCGGCCTCGCCGGCCTCCATGGCGTCAATCACATCGAATATCCAGCCGTTGAGACGCTCGCGCGGCTGAAGATACGAAGAGGCTATCATCGTGAGAAATCCCTTCTTTACCTCGTCGTTGGGGAAGTCGAGAAGGAAAGTGTTGTGGCGCATGTTGTAGTCCTTTATCGTGAGGTAGCCGCTCTGATATATCATGGGCAGCGGGCGCTCCACGTCGGCTTTATAGTCGATAAACTCCTCCATGGCGTAATATTTGCCTGTAAGCTCGTTCATGTTCTCGTTGAAGTGTGCAAGCAGGCGGATTAGATAGGTAGGAGTGCCCGAGCGAAACCAGTAGTCGTCAACGCTAAGACTGTCAAGAGCGTTGAGCAGACTGAAAGGATTGTAGACGCCCGTCATACGCTTGCTGAAGTGATAGCCGTCATACTGGCGTCTGAGCCGCTGGCGCATCTCATGCGGAGTGCATTGGTATTCAACGGCAAGGTCGGATATAGGACTGCTGAAATAATGCTCAAGTTCATCCTGCGTTATGCCGCAGAGCGTCTCGTAGCGTGCATCCATGCTGATGTCCTTGGGCTGGTTGAAGCCGCTGAACACGCTGACCTGCGAGAACTTGGTTACGCCCGTTAGCAGGACAAACTGCAGATGGGCATCGGCTCCCTTGAACACGGAGTAGAAGGCCTTGAGAACGTTGCGGTGGCGGTCTTCAAGCTCGCGGCTCATGTCGAGCACGTCGAGTATCGGCTTGTCATACTCGTCTATCAATACCACAGCACGGCGGCCTGTCTTGGCATGCGCAGCCTCCAGAATCTTTATGAACCTTCCGCCAAGGTCGAGCGTGTCGCCGTCAGACACCACGCCGTATTCTTTCTCCCAGTCGGAAACATAACCGTTTATACGTTTCTCCAGAACTCCGGCCTGCGTGAAGTCGGAGCCGTTGAAGTCAACATGGAACACAGGATAAACGTTCCACTCTTTCTCCATGCCGTCGATGGCAAGACCCTTGAAAAGGTCCTTGCGGCCAAGGTAGTAGTTCTTCAGCGTAGACACAAGCAGGCTCTTTCCGAAGCGGCGCGGACGGCTCAGAAAGTAGATTTTTCCTTCATGCGTGAGGTCATAAATCATGTCCGTCTTGTCTACATAAACGTATCCGTCTTCTATTATTTGATCGAAGCTCTGTATTCCTATTGGGTATTTCATCTTTGCGTTTCTCCTTTATATGATAGTTCTCTGAATGAACGGCTTGTGGCTCGTCTGATATGCCAATATAGTGAAAGGCGAGAGCAACGCAAAAACAAAAATGCGTTTCTGGTATTAGCATTGCCGAGCCGCATCCTATATATTTTAATGCAAATATACGCAATTTTGTTTGAATACAGACATTATAGGGCATGCGAAAAACAAAAAATAATGGCTGTGTGTGAACTGAGTTATAAGCGTCAGTGAAAGAATAGCAATGAGGACAGGCGTCAAGATGAAAAAATTGGCTAAGATGGCAGAAAAATGACGTTGAATTTTACATGTTATGAGGCTTGATAATGTAATAAAAAATTATCATTTGAGATACGTTTGACGCTTCCAGAATAGCGATGCTCTGCGCATCAGTGTGATTTTATGCGAAAAAGGCTCAAAATCGTGTGTTTTTGTTAAGTTGTTGACTTACAGCTTCTTATGTGATTTTAGACTTAAAACTTTGACCGTTAAAAAATATTACTCTGCCGTTTACGGTGCAAAAGTGGGCTTTTTACGCTGCATTACATGCCTGTTTTTCACTCGTTAGTCATGCTTTTGCATCAAAAAATCCATGCTTTTGGCCTATTATTTTGTCTGATATCCAAATAAATGTTAATGATGTGCCTTCTGTAATGTTGCTGCATTAACATAAATTTAATATCCGCTTTCTAGATTGAAAAATATTTTTGTCATGACTTTTTACCTAAATATGATATCGTAATTTCGGGGCATATCAATATTGTCTGCATGAAAAAATCATACTCAGAAAACATGGTTGACAGAAAAGCAAAATCGTTACATTTATGAGTTGCCTTACATCCGGCAGTCATAAGTGTAACGATTTTGCTTATAATGAATGATGTCTGTAACGTTGTTACGGCAGGATTATTCGTCCCAGTTGTCTGTGCGGAACGAGCTTACGGGCAGGCCGTCGCAGAACAGGTCGCCGTCGGCCCAGTCTTTGAAGGCATATCTTACGGCCACAGGCTTCTTCACCGAGTCGCTCTTTACGTACATCTTGCTGCGCTCTATCCATGCCTTGGCGGGGTGGAACACGCGGTCTTCGCCTGCCACTTCAAATAGGTCGCTCTTCAGTCCGTTGCGTCCGTATATCCACATGTTGGCGCGGTTGAACGTAACCACGGCCGTGTCGTTCTTGAACGTTACGTCCTTATAGTATGCACTTTCGGCTGTCAGACCCTCAACACCGTAGGTCTTGCTCAGTGCGAGCAGTGCAAGGCGCATGCCGGCAAGGTTCTTCTTGCGTGGATGTATGCCGTATTCAAGTCCTGCATCCATAAGCACAGCCATGCCGCAGTTGGTGTTCATCAGTTCGGCCTTTGCCTGCTGTTCGCGCAGCAGGGCGCTGTTTATCGTATAGTTGATCAGCTTATAGTCGTAAGGAGCAATCTGGCAGTAGTAGAACGGGAAGTCGCCCTGTCCCCATTGTGAGCGCCAGCCTTTAATCATTGTCGTCATCATGTCGGCATAAGTCTGATAGCGCGTAACGTTGTCTTCGCCCTGATACCATATCACTCCGCGCATTGTGTAGCCGATGAGCGGATGAAGCATGCCGTTGTAGAGCACTGTCGGTGTGCGGTTTTTCGACTTTATGTCTTCAGGCGATGCCGGAATCTTGGCGTCTGGAAAAGCCTTCAGCCAGTCGGCTGTCATCCATGCCTCGCAAGCCGAGCCGCCCCATGCAGCAACGATAAGTCCTACGGGTACGTTGAGAGCCTGGCGCAGTTCGCGTCCGAAGTAGTAGGCCGTTGCGCTGAACTCACGTACTGATGCCGGACAAGCCTCTTTCCATGAACCGCTTACGGTGTCTACAGGACTGAATTTGCTGTTGCGCTTCACTGTAAACAGGCGCAGGTTGCTGTCGCTGCTGTGCAGTATGTCCTCAACGGCGTTTTCAACGGGCTGGTTCTTAAAGCCTTTCATCGGCATCTCCATGTTGCTCTGTCCCGAGCATATCCATACTTCTCCTATAAGAATGTTGTTTAGAACGGTCTTCTCGCCGTCGCTCAGTGTGATAGAGTAGGGGCCGCCTGCCTCGGGCGTGCTTACCGATGCCTTCCATTTTCCGTTGCTGTCGGCTTTCACTGAATATGTCTTCTTGTTCCACGATGTAGTGATTTTCACAGTGGCTGATGCCTTTGCCTTTCCCCACAGGTTGGCGTTAGTCTCGCGCTGCATCACCATTCCGTCTGCGAACATCTTTGGTAGCGTAACCTTCGCGCTGATGCCAGTAGCGGCAAACACGGCGCCAAGGATTAATGCAAGTCTTTTCATGTAGTATATATGTTTAATTTTTACTTTTTAATTCTCAATTTTTAATCACCACCGGTCCCAGCAGTCCTGCCGGCAGCAGTTCCTTGCTTGCGCGGCGGTATTTGCCGTTAGTCCAAATGCCTTCAAACGGCGGAGTGCCCTGGTCGTTGCCTTGCAGGGCGTTTGCCCATGTGTTCACTACAACTATTTTCAGCTCGTTCTTGCCCTTCTTCACAGCCTGTGTTATGTCAACGTTGTACGGCGGCATCCATGCCGTGCCGCACATCTTGCCGTTTACATACACTGTGGCAATGTCGGCTACTTCGCCAAGGTCGATGAATACGCGGCCCTCAGGCTTGCCCTTATACTTGAACGTTGTTTCGTATGTGGCGTGTCCCGAGTAGAATTTTACGCTTTGGTCGTCGGCCTTGCTCCAGTCGAAGAGCTTTTTCGTTGTTGCCTGTTTGCCGGTTTTCTCAAACTTCACAGTCCATTTGTTGCCGTCAAGGCTGATAGCCGTGTCATATTTGCTCATGTCGGGCATGTCTTCGGCATCAATATTTTGGTCGGTCAGCACAACAAAGAGCGATGCTCCGGCAGTCAGCGTAAGCTGGTTTTGTGCATTATACACTTTGCCTGTCATCGGGTCAGCAATATATTTGTTGGCCCTTACGGCTCTGAACTCAGGTACAAAACTGATTGTATTGTCGGTCTGGTTGCTCATGAAGTAGATGTCGGCATCGTCGGCATGGCGATGAACATAGTCGATACCTTCAGGCAGCGTGATGTCGCGCTTTATGCCTATTGACGAAAGGTCGCTCTGTGTCCATGGCTTGCGTATCACGCGTGCGCCTTTAGCCTCGAGCGAGTCTATCACGTTCCAGCATGTAACGATGCGGTCGGGGTTCATCGGGCGTGCCTGCGGAATAACGAGTGCGCCGTATTTTGTGCCGCCTTCTGTTACAATCATGCCGTTCTCAACGCGGGCTTTTGTCAGCACGTCGTGGTTGAACGAGTCATAACGGTAGCCTCTCAGCGGATTAGTCCATGCGTCAGCCTTGGTCATGTTGGCTGTATGTGTAACTCCTACGGGACTAACTTCTAGCGGCTGACCAATGTTTGCCAGTCTGGCTTTTTCGCGCAGAATGTCCTTTTCGCTGAATAGTCCGGGCAGCGAACTTACAAGGCGTTCGGGCAGCAATGCTCTTCTTGGTGTCTCGTTGCCTGTGTATACTGCGAGATCGGCCACATTGCTGCCATATTGCAGCAACGCCTGACAGCGCTTTATGTAGTCGGTGAAGGCAGGCATCTCGCGCCACCATGTGTTGTCGCGCTGAAAGAATGTGCCTATGCCGTCGAGCGTCATGCCCGGTGCGCGGTCGGTCCATGGATTATGAGTGTTCACATGGAACACAATGCTGTTTATTCCGAGACAGTAGTTGCGGTCGAGCAGCGGTTTCAGCAGGGCGAAATCCTCGTCCCATGTGCCCCTTACTTCTGTGAAACCTTCGGCCTGTATGATGTTCTTTCCGTATATATGCGCTCCGCTTACGGCGTCAAGCATGTCGTTGGGCTTGTCGTGAGTAGGACTGTTGAGCCAGAACTCGCCCATTGGATAGTCGGTGTGCTGATAGTGCAGCAGGCCGTCGCTCACCATTGTAGGCGAAACACATTCGGCTGAAAGGGTGCATCCGTATTTCTTTCCGAGCTTCTCCACTTCGTCAAAGAACACGTCGTTGATAAGTTCGGCGATGGTAAGGCGTATGTCGCGCAGTACAGCGTCTGACTTCTCAGAAGACTCCATAGGCACTCCGGCATAGAGCGGAAGCCATGGCATTAGGTCGTAGCCGCGGCGGCGCTTAAATTCATCAGCGAAGTTGCTGCTCCAGTTTTGGCTGCCGCACTCCCAACTGTCAACGTGCAGACGTGTCAACACACGTTTTACTACATCTTTGGGAGCATGGTTGTATATGGCGCCAAACCAGTTGTCAAACTGCTTGTTTATGGCTTCGCGCGAGAACTTGTCGCACTCCAGTCCGCGTCCTCCGCCGCCGGTGGCG
Organism: Xylanibacter sp.; assembly: GCF_057607445.1. NCBI lineage: Bacteria > Pseudomonadati > Bacteroidota > Bacteroidia > Bacteroidales > Prevotellaceae > Xylanibacter > Xylanibacter sp. The sequence continues at coordinate 62,809 of NZ_DBLZAX010000005.1, forward strand.
TTGGTGTGTCCTGTCGATGTATGGCCTATTCTGAGTATGTGCCACTTGCCTTTCGGAAGGTTTACGGTTACATCTTTGCCTGTTTGATTAGATGAGATAAACTTGTCAGAAAGGTTTATCATTTCGCTTAAAGACACGCACTCGTTGTCGGCAACGGGGAACTTCTTTGACACGCGCCACACCTTGCCCGACTTGCCTTCATATCCGTCAACTACGGGTTCTGAGCCAAGAACGATGCCTGCAATCTTAAGGTTGGGCTTCCATTTTGCCGCATCCATGTCTTCCGAACCAGGGTCGCTGCCTTCGGGAGTCCAGTGAAACTTAAAGAAACGTGCCGTTGTGGCAGGTATTGCATAAGTGGCATAGGCGTCGGTGTTCTGCCATCCTTGTCTTGCCGGACTTATTTCTCTTACGAATTTATAGTCTTTTCCGTTGTCAGAGGCATACACCTTGAAGCGGTGAGCCTGATAGTTGTTGCCTCCGGTAACTATTTCAACGCTGCGCAGGGTGTAGGGCTTGTCGTAAGACATGATGATGTCACACGGCTCTGACGAGCGGAACGGGAATGTTACTGAAGCCTTTGGCTTGCGGTCGTCGGCGTATTCGGCCGGATATGCGTAAACGGCAATGTCTTCATAATAGTCTTTGTATGCCTTAGGCTGCGACAAAGTGAGGCTCTGCTTGCCGCCCGACACAATGGTGTCTGACCATACAATGCGCTGCATCGACTCTGCCGGAGTAATCCAAGGGCCGCCGCCGAGGGCGAAACCGTCAGAGAAGTGTATGCCCATCTGCAGTTTCAGACTGTCTGCCATGCGGAATACAGTGTCCATGCGCTTCCACCATTCGGGCGAGAGCTGGCGTGCTGTGCCGTTATATCCCTTGCCGTCCGTCGTGTCCTTTATCGGCATAAGGTAGAAGCCGGCTATGCCTGCGTCGTGCATAGCCTCAAGGTCTAACTTGATGCCTTCGTCGGTAACGCATCCGTACATCCAGTACCAGAAGGTCCAGGGATAAGTCTCTGGGGCAGGGGCCATGAAACGTTTATACCATTCAGGAGCGGACTCCTGAATGGCTTTATGTGAGAATGCGTTTGCGCAAGTGGCGAACGCAAGTATTATCGAAAAGAGTTTTTTCATCATTATTCAAAGTGTAAGGTTACTTCTCCGGTGTAGCTTCCGCGTGCCCATACAGGCTGTGCCGAAGGACCGTTGAGGTCTGTGGTGTTCACCTTGTTTCTTACTGCCGGTATCACCTGCATCATGCTTATGCCTGTTTCAGGCAGTGTGTAGAGCAGTTGGTCGCGTCCGTCGCGCGGCTGATAAACTCCTACATATTCCTTGTCGGTGCCAGGCTGCAGGGTTATTGTGCCGTTCTTGGTCTTCAGCTTCATCCACTGCACGCCGGCAAAGTAACCCTTGAACTCAGGATAAGTGAAGCTTTCGCCCGGAACGGGGTCGTTGTATTCGTTGCTCCATACTCCAAGCTGCGGACCATGCAGTCTGTTCTTCCATACACGGTAAGGACCGTGGCCGAGCCATTGCTTGCTCAGTACGTCAGACTCAGGCAAATTGAACATTACGCCCATGAGGTCGACAACGCCGTTGAAGTTGTATGTATAGACAAGACGTGCTCCTCCGTCGGGTGCGATGCGCCATTCTGCCTTCTGAAGTGAGCCGAGCTTGTAGTCGGCTGTTACTATAAGAGTGTCGTTCTGTCCGTCTTTGCAGCTCAGTCCGGCAAATGTTCCCTGGTCTTCATAGGCAGTGTAGGTGGTCTTCTTCTTCTCTGCTTCAGGGTCGTCGTGGTTATAGAACTGGTCGAATGAGCGGTCGGCGCGGCGATAAGCAAAGAATTTCGGGCCGCCGTTGAACTTATATTCGCCCTTGCCGGTGGTTACGCTGCTCAGTGTTCCGTCTGTCTCTGAGAATGTGTAGGTAACGTTTCCTGCCTTCACAGTGTTGCCGTTCATAACAGGTTTGCCGGCCTTTGCAGCCTTAACCTGCAGTTTGTCTGCGTCTTTCAGCTTGAACACCCATGTGTAAAGCTCTTCACCATACTGGTCTGTCGCCTTTATGCTGAGTGCGTCAGCATTGTCGGGGGCAGCAGGAATCTTTATTTCTCCCTTGCTGTCGGCAGCTATGTCGGCACCGTTTACAGTGCCCTGCTTTACTGTCTTGGTTTCTGCTCCGTCGTATTTTACGTAAGAATAGTCAAACTTGCAGCCCTTGAGCGACAGGAAGTTATATCTGTTTTCAACGTTGAGTGTGCCGTTGAAGTTGTCCGGCATTGATATCTGCACAGGGCTCCATATCTGTTTTACGGTGTAGTAGCTGCCTTCCTTCTCGCGGTGAGGACCAACGATGCCGTCTGCTCCGTAGTTGCCCACGTTGTCAATCATGCCGTTCATGTCGGTTCTTACAACGCCTTCATCGACCAATGCCCAGATAAATCCTCCGGCACATCTCGGCCATGAGCGCATCAGCTCCCAATAGTCATACAGTCCGGCACCTGCTCCGCCGTCATAAAGAGCATGCAGAAACTCTGTAGGCATGAATATTTCAGGCTTGCGCATATACTCCTCGCTCTCGCCGTAAGAGCGGTAGTGCATTGTCTCATAGCCGCTGAAGTTGCCCTGCGGATGCAGCACCGGGCGCTTCTGAATGTCCCATTTGTGGAACTCGCCGTCAAGTTCGGTGTTCCATCCCTTCTCGTTACCGTTGCTCCACCATATTATAGAAGGATGATTAACGTCGCGTGTAACCATCTCACGGATAAGTTTTTGTCCGTTGATAGTTTCGTGATGACCATGCCATCCGCTTAGTTCGTCCATCACATAGAGGCCGAGGCTGTCGCAGGCATCATAAAACTCCGGGTCGGCAGGATAGTGAGAAAGGCGCACGGCGTTCATGTTCATGGCCTTCATCAGTTTCACGTCGTCGATGTTTCTCTGCGGAGTTAGCGTGCGTCCTGTTTCCGGCCAGAAGCTGTGACGGTTCACGCCGCGTATGTTCACCTTCTTTCCGTTGATGTAAAGTCCGTCGCCTGCTCTCGTTTCTATTGTGCGGAAGCCGAATTTGTCCTGCTCAATGTGCAGCGTCTTTCCGTTCTTGTCGATGAGTGCGAAGCTCACTTTATAGCGGTTAGGCGTTTCTGCTGTCCACAGTTTAGGACTCTTCACGCTGAACGAAACGTTGGCTTCGTTGCCGCCTGTCCTCACGTCTGTGGTGTTTTCTGCCACCTTCTTGCCGCTCATGTCGCTGATAGTGGTCTTCACCTTTGCGCCTTCGAGCGTGTGGTTAAGCAGCACATAGGCGTTGAATGTGCCGTCGGCCTTGGCGTCAATGGCTGTGCGCTCGATGTTGATGGCAGGCTTGCAGACGATGAACACAGGGCGGAAGATGCCGCCGAAGTTCCAGTAGTCGGCACGGCGCTCGGCAAGATTCACACCGGCGTTGGTGCTCTCCTTGCTCACGGTAACTTCAAGCAGGTTCTTCTTTTTGCCGAAGAACACGCGGTCGCTCACGTCGTAGGTGATGCGATAGAATGCTCCCTGGTGCATAGAGCCGGCCTTACGCTTGTTTATCTTCACCTCTGTGTCAGTCATCGAGGCTTCGAACACGAGCTCGATGTGATGGTTTGCCCATTCTTCGGGCAAGGTGAACTCATACTTATACATGCCTTTCTCATCGGCAATGCCGTCGGGAAAAGCCTTTCCATAGAACTTCATGCCATACTGATAGTTGCCGAAGCCCTGAAGCTCCCAGCAAGAGGGGACACCAATCTTGGTCCACTTGCCCGAGTTGTTACCACCGGTGCAGAAGAAGTCCCACTGCACCATGTCGTCGCTTCCGCGTCCGCTCAGATACTGGCGTTGCGTGTAGACGCTGCTTTGGGCCATTGATGTCATGGCCGCAAAGAGCGAGAGTGCTGAAATTAAAATTTTTTTCATATCTGTATTTTTATTTAATCTTGGTGAAACGGAGGTGCAGCGAGTAGGGCTGCTGCTTGATGGCATACTTCGTGAGCACGCCGGGACCGCAACTGCTGTTGCCAAGTCCCATCACGGCGGCGTTGATGTTGAGGTAAACATGGTCTTCAACCTTCAGGTCGCAGTCGTGCGCCGTGTTGTAGAGTTGCATGTCAGAGTAGGGCAGGGCAGAGAAAGAGAATGGCTTGCCGCTCTCTGTCGTAACCTTCCATCCGTTGCCCTTGCTGTCTGTCAGCGTAAGTTCTGCCACCTGTTCGTGGTTGCCGCTGTCCTGCGGACGCGGATAGTGGACATACTGTTTGTCGACAGTTGAGTTCCAGCGACCGATGCATGCTGCCTCAAGACGGTCGGGGTAAGTGTCCAGCATGCCCATGCCATACCAGCTGATGTTAGTGTATGACGCCGGCATCACGAATGTGTTGCCCACGCACGGCAGCGGCGGCAGTTCTCCGCTCGGTGTGTATGTTGCCTTAAAGTCTACCGAACCGTTTGCGTCTACGGTATAGCTGTAGTCGGTACGTATAGAACCTTTGATGTACTTGCAGGTGTAAGAAGCCTTGACGCTCACAGTTCCGTCTGTATTTCTCGTTGCCTTCACCGGCTCGTTCTCAACAATTTCGGCTGAGTCGAGACGGTTTCTTTTCCAGTCTTTTGCAATCCAGTTGCCGAAGCCTTTGTCGTTGTCGGTCGGCGCACGGAAGAATCTTGGCTTTACGTTCTCTATCCACTGCTTTGCAGCCTCTATGTCGGCATCCTTGTTCTTCTTGAGTTCAGCGGCCTTGAAGGCTGTCGCGAGCTTGTCGTTGAGCACAAACTGGCTGTGCATGATCTCATGTCCTGCCTTTGCCCAGCTTGCGTCGTTCTTCAGCGTTACGCTTATGTTGAGGCGCACGTCGGCATCGTCAGAATATTTAAGTTGAGGCAACGTGAAGTCTTTCAGCTCGCCTTTCTTCTTTATCTTGCCGTTCTCTGTGATATTCCATGTAAAGCGGTAATTGTTTATATCAACGTGTTCGTCGCGCTTTATAACGTTAATGCGGTTGCCGTCGAGCGTCAGTTTAAGAGGCGCATAAACCTGCTTTACCTCATAATATTTAGGCGTTGTCTGTCTGTCGGACGACACGATGCCCTTCACGCAGAATGCACCGAGGTTAGGCGCGTCGCCGAAGTCGCCGCCGTATGCCACCATAGTCTTGCCGTCATCGCGCTTCTTGAATATGCCTTCGTCGGCCCATTCCCATATAAAACCGCCGAGCATGCGCGGATTGCTGTATATCTCGTCCCAGTATTCCTTGAAGTTTCCGAGGGCGTTACCCATAGCGTGGGCGTATTCGCTCGTCACTACGGGGCGGTTGTCGCCTTTCTTCTCGGCAATGCTCAGCAGGCGTTCCCAGCGCGCGTTCTCAGGGCGCTCCATGTTGTTGTCCTTCACACCGGGGTTAAGATATTCCTCCTGCACGCGCGGATAGAAGCGGCTTATCACGTCTACCGTTGCCGGGTCGTTGCTGTCGGGGCCCTGCGCTCCTTCGTAATGAATGAAGCGTGTGGGGTCGTATTCCTTTATCCATGCGCCGGTAGCCGCGAAGTTGGGGCCCCAGCCCGACTCGTTGCCGAGCGACCAGAACACCACGCAGGGGTAGTTGCGGTCGCGGATTACGAGGCGCTGTGTGCGGTCTATGAAGGCCGCTGCCCACGAAGGCTCGCTTGCCAGCTTGCCGCGCAGTCCGTGTTCCTCTATGTCGGCCTCGTCCATGACGTATATTCCGTATTTGTCGCACAGTTCATACCAGCGCGTGTCGTTGGGATAATGGCATGTGCGCACGGCATTAATGTTGCACTGCTTCAGCAGCATTATATCCTGCAGCATGCGCTCTTCTGTCATCACCTTGCCCGTTATGGGGTCCATCTCGTGGCGGTTTACGCCGCGCAGGCGCACCTGCTTGCCGTTGACGAGGAAGCGGCCGTCCTTAATTTCGAGCTTGCGGAAGCCCACTTTTGTCTCTGCACGCTCTATGGTGTTGCCTGCCTTGTCTACCAAAGCCAGCTTGAGCGTGTACAGATAAGGCGTCTCTGCCGACCACTTATGCGGATTCTTCACCTCTGCCTTGAGCCATCCGTAGGCGGCATATCCGCGCTGCGGGTTGCGTGCATTCATTATCTTTGCCTTGTTGTCGAGGTTGAGCATCGTGGCGGCATCTTCTTTCAGAGTGCTGTCGAGCACTGCCTTGCCCTCGGCGTCATACAGCTGCGCCTCGATGTGATAGCCCTCGCCGCGCTGGCTGCCAACGACTTCAAGTTCGGGATGAACCACGAGTGTGGCGTCGGTGTATGTGTCGTCGAGAATGGTGCGCACGCCAAAGTCGCGTATGCGTATCTGCGGCGTGGCATATAGATACACGCTGCGGTGTATGCCTCCGATGCGCCACATGTCCTGATCTTCGAGATAGCTGCCGTCTGAATATTTCAGAACCTTAAGCGCTATGAGGTTAGTGCCGCTGTTGAGGTAGGGCGTGAGCCTGAATTCTGCCGGCTCCATGCTGCCCTGCGAGTAGCCCACCTGCTTGCCGTTGACATAAATGTAGAACGCGCTCGACACTGAGCCGAAGTGGACATACACTTCCTTGCCGCTCCATGATGCCGGAACGGTGAACGTGCGGCGGTAGCAGCCTGTGGGGTTGCGCTCTATGAACGAAGTGTATTTCTGTTTGGGTTCGCCCATAACGTAGGGCGGATTAATCTTGAACACGTAGCCGGAGCTGCAATAAATCGGCGTGCCGTAGCCGTTCATCTCCCAGTCGCCCGGCACGGGAAACGTTGTCCAGCCGCTGTCGTTGAAGTCGGTCTGATAAAAATTCTCCGGCTGCATGTCGGGTGTCTTGGTCCAGTTGAACTTCCACTGTCCGTCGAGCGTCATGGTCATGTCGCCCGGAGCAGTAAGATATGGCGTAAACGCCGCCCTTGCCGGTTCGCGGTTTATAGAGAGCACATACTGGTTTTCCCAGTCGTGGCCTTGTGCCATTGCCATGCACGAGCATAAGGCAAGTGTGGCTGTCATCAGGATGTTTCTCATTTGTCTGTATCTTCTTTTATGTTATTTTTCCGAGTTTCGGTGCATCGTTGTCATGCGTCCTTGTCATGTATCTTTTCTTTTAAGTTTTGCGATACATGTCAGCCGTTTTGTAAAAGGCGTCCTTTTGCATCCTAAAAGGTATGCTTTTACCGTCTAAAAGGGCATCTTTTGCAGTCTAAAAGACGGCCTTTTGCAACGTGTTGAAAATCAGCGCGTTGTGCATCCGATTAAAAACGTTGCTGCCGCAACGGCAAAACAGCCCTTCAACAGCAGTAGGGCCGTATGCCGTGGCGGCTTGAGTTGGCAGCCGGCAGAGCCGGTCTTTATTCGATAGTCAGTTTGTCAAACAACATTTTCTCAATGCCTTCGCCGCTCAGTGTCACTATGTAGCTGCCGGCGTTGGTCTGCGAGCCGGTGGTGATGCTGGTGTTGCGCCTCTTGGTTTTCTTTTCAGGCGTCTTTACGAACGTTATGTCGTCTTCCTTATACACCACGCCGTTGAGGTCGGTTATCTTCACGTGCAGCGTGCGCTCTGCCTCGGGGTTGTAGTAGCGGAAGCGCAGGGCATAAACCTTTGCCACACCTACGTTGTAGTTCCATGTCATCACTCCGTTGTTTATCATTCCCTCCACGCTTATCGAGCTGTTGCTGCGCGGTGGCAGCAGGCTGTCGGGCGTGTTGGTAAGTATGTCGCTGTCAAAGTTTTTCCACATCTCCGGCTCGTTCTCCTCGGGATAGTCGGCAGCCGCAGTAGAGTCTGTTGTGGCTATGGCTATGGCCGATATTATGGCCTGTCCGGCGTTCACCTTGGGGAAGTTGATGTTTATGCGGTAGTCAGAGTTGTGTATGTTCACCACGCGCTTGTATGGCTTGGCATATCTTGCCTGTGCCCAGAGATCGAGGTTCCTGATATACGTGCTGTCGTTGATGCCCACGTCAAACAGGCGCAGACCTTCGCAGTCGGTTGTCTCGCTTGCGCCTGCTCCATACCACGGCTCAATGAAATAGAGCTCTATGCGGTAGTTGCCCGGCTTGGCGGGGAAGCTGTATGACAGCTCGTGGCGGCCGAAGCGCGACGTGCGGAACAGAGGCGACACGGCAAGGCCGTTGTTGCATGTCTGGCTGGCTTGATACGGACTGGCTTCCTTGGGGAACTTGCTGCCCCATGATTTAGACCATTTTGTGTTGTCCTGCATCCACACCGTGCCGAACTTGTCGGTGTAAGAGTCGCCGCCGCAGTTGATGTTGTAAAGATAGTTGTAGCCTTTCAGGGGTTTCAGCATGCTTTCGTCCCAGCCCTTGTATGACGGCAGGGCTATCGAGTCTTCGGCCACGGCCTTGCCGTTGTGATATGCCGTAGCCTTGATGATGTCGCCGTCGAGGCTTATGCCTGTCCATCTGAAGAGCGACGTCGTGTCGGCCTTCACCCTAGTTTCGGCCCACTTGCCGCAGCTCAGTCTTACAGAGTCGCAGTTGCTGTAGACGCGCACGCTGTCTTCAGAGATGTTAGGCACGATATACACTGTCTGTTCGTCGTCGGCCTTGACATAGCGCGACTTATACATATAGAAGGCGTCTGTAGGCTGCTCCCATGTGGTGAAGAGTCCTTTGTGGTTAAACGGACCAACCTTGTCGATGCGTCGCAGGCCCTCGTCGGGCTGGCGGCGGCCGGGGTTGTCGTGGCTCTGCAGCACCCAGAGGAACTGTCCGCATACGCTGTCTTTTACGCTCTCGGCCAGCTGTGCCTTGCGCTCCAGTATGTCGCAGAATTTCTCCTCGGTGTATCTTTCGCCCGTATGGTTGCCCACGGTGCGCCATGCGCCATATTCGCCGTTGAGCAGCTGGTCGGGCTGTTTCAGCTCGTTGCCGTAGTTTTCAATCTTTCCTCCGTAGGTTCCGCTCCAGTTCTGCACCACGTTCCAGTCTGTACCTTCGCCTCCGTTGCATGTCGTTATCAGGCGCATGGTGCCGCATGTCGGGTCGAGCTTGCGTATTATGTCAGAACATTCCTTGGCAAAGTCGGCCGGCAGGGTGCTTTCGTTCTGCAGTCCCCACAGTATTATCGACGGCGAGTTGCGGCGCTCCTTCACCCACTGGATAAGATGGCGCTTGAAGCTCTCCCTGAACTGTGGCGTGTCATACCATATATGGGCTGAGAACTGCGGCCACCACAGCAGTCCCTCCTTGTCGATAAGCTCCTGATATCTGAGGTTGTGCGGCTGGTGGGCGTCTCTGAAGGCGTTGAATCCGGCGCTCTTCACCTCCTTTATGCGTGCGTCTATCTGCCTGTCGGAGAAAGCGTGGCTCTGTCCGAACATGTGTTCGTATTCGCATACGCCGTTGATAAACACGGGCTTGCCATTCAGATAGAAGCGCTGATCGCCGTCGTTGCGTGTCAGCGGCCAGCTTGCCGTCCTTACACCGAACGGAGTTACGAGGTCGTCGGTGGCCTTGTTGTTGCGCTTTATAATGCTGCTGAGCTTGTAGAGATAAGGCTTCTCTATGCTCCAAAGATTAGGATTGCTTATCGGAGCCGACTGTCTTATGATCTTGGTCTCGCCCGGTTTCAGCGTTATGTTCTCTGTGAGGCGTATCACCTGCTTGCCGTTCTGCTCGCATATCTTGCTAGTCAGGCTTACAGAAGCGGTGTCAGTGCCGTAGTTGCGCACTTCTGTGTCTACGAATATGCTGTCGGCCGTGGCATTGTTCCATACGTGCACGCCGAAGGGTTCTATCCTCACCTTGTCTGTTATCTCAAGTACCACGGGGCGGTAAATGCCGAACGGCTGTGAACCTTCGCTGAAGCCCCATTCAGAGCTGCATCCGCCGCACACCCACGGCATGTCGGTTATGCCCTTCGGATGGTTCACCCTTACTTCAAGCTGGTTTTCGTCGCCCTTGCGTACATATTTTGTTATATCAATGGTCTTGGTCGTGCGGCCAATGTCGTAGGTACCTATTTTCTTGCCGTTGAGCGTCACTTCGGCGTATGTTCCTACGCCCTCAAAGCGCAGGAAGTATTCTTTGCCCTCCATGTTGGGCGCAAGGAAAAACTTCTTGAAGTCGGCTCTGCCGTGCAGGTTGCCGTGTTCTTTCTGCAGCGCGCCGTAATAGTCGTCAAGATTGTAGGGTATGTCGGTTCTGAACTTGTTGCGGCCGTAGCTAACTTCCCAGTTGTCGTTGAGCGACGTTATAAAGCGCTTGCCCGTTGCGTTGGGCTTGGGGAAGCTGACTTCGCTCTGTCCCATGGGCTTGCTTGTTGCCAGGGCGATGCCTCGCTGTTCAGAGTTGTTTACGGCACAATAGAAGTGATATACCACGCCGTTATGGTAGATCACGGAGCTCTTGTGAGCGAACATCTCGTCGTAAGACTTCGACGGCACAATGAGATCTTCACCCTTCCAGTCGGTCCAGTGAATCATGTCGTAGCTGGCGGCAAAGGTATTGAACGCATTATATTCGCGTGTAGGGTTGAAGGCCGAGAAGTAGAACATTACATACAGGTTGCCCATCTTCACTATCTGCGCGTCGCCGGTTATTGTTCCGTCGCTGTCGTGTGCGAATATGGGGTTGTCCTTGTATCTGTGCCACTTTCTCATGTCGTTCGAGAAGGCAATGCCTATGCGTTCGCCTTTTGGATGAGTGGCGTCTTTTCCGCCGGCATTGTAGAACATCATGAACTGGTAGCCAAACTTCTTTTTGTCTACTCTGTACACCGTACTCTTGTATTGAGTCAGCTGCTCCCACCATTGGGCATTCTTGTCGTCATACGACAGTATGGGCTTCTTGTAGGTTTCCCACAGGTGCGCCTTGGTGATGTCCTCTTTAGTTGAGGCCAGACCGATGCTCAGCGGAGCGTTCACGGCCTCGTAGCCGGTGCCCTGTCCGCCGATGTAAGTCATCCAATAGCGGTCCTTGAATTTCTCAATGTTGTAGCTGCCGCCCCATTCATAGTCGATAAGTGCCGGAAAACCGCCGCGCTGGTTCATGTCCCAGCCCTCGCTGCCGAATGCCAGTATGCGTCCGAGAGTGGTCCAGTGGAGCAGGTCGTCGCTCTTGGCAAGCCACGTCTCGTAGCCTCTTCCGTTTGTGCCGTTAGAGCCGTTGTAGCACACATAGGTCATATACCAGCTGTTGCCTTCCCTGAACACGGTGGGGCAGTCTATTTTCCGGTCGTTGCTTTCGGGAGCAACGACCAGACCATATTTATACGGAGTTCGTGCGGCCTCATACACCTTCTGCATCTCTTTCTGGCTCACGACAGTCTGCACAACGGGCTTTGCCTTTGCGCGTCGTCTGCTGCGGCTCTGTGCGCTTGCGTCGGTGCATATCAGCAGCATCAAAACTAACAGGATGTTCTTTACCATTATTATTCTTCAGCAGTGTTATTTCATGAATAGCCAGTCTACCTCGTTGCTGCCGCCGTTGAGTTTGGCGTCTCTTATCTTGAGGTCTGTGGCTGTAAATCCGGCAACCATTATAATGCCCTTGGGCAGGTTTATCACGTGGCGTCCGGGGTTAAGATGATATGCATGAATGTTTACTATAGGCATGTTAGACATGCTTATGGCGTTGGTTATCAGCGCCTCAGCCTGTCCAAACTCGTTGCCGGTAGCGTCGGTCTCGAGTTTTGGAGGACTGGCAAACTTGTTCTGGTCGTCGATGAAGAAGCCTACAAGCATCTTGACGGGTTTGCTGGTCTCAAACTCAACCTTGCCTCCCACGATGCGCGTTGTGTCGCGGTTGAGCACAAGAGCCTTGAGTCCTTCAAGTTCAGGAGCAAGCGAATCGATAGCCTCGTCGCGGTTTTCAAACAGCTTGGCGCCCTTGGTCAGCGTAACGGTCTTGTAGTTGCTTATCAGTTTTACATCAGCGTTTACGGCCTTGGGGTATTTCTCGTTCTTGCTGTTAGCATCATCCGGAGAAGTAAGCTTCACGATGTTGCTCTTCAGGCTGTTAAGTTCGTCCTCATAAACAGGAATCATCTCTTCCCATGTCTTGAACTTGCCTCCGTCACCGCCTACAGGTATACGGCGCTGTGAGGTCTGCATGCTGTTGGCATAGAGATATGTGTCCTTTGTCCTCTCGGCCAGCTTCTTGTAGTATTCGTTACTCTTCTCGAGCAGTGGAACGGCCTTTTTCAGGTATTCTACATCCTTGCTCCACTTGTAGTTGAGCACCTGTTGTGCGCCGAGAACCTTGTATTTAAACGAATATGCAAACTCTTTGTAGCACTCCATGTCGTTCACAAGACGCTCAAACTCGTCCTTGTTCTTTGTAATCTTGTCGCTGAGATTGCTTATTGCTGCAACAGCTTTGTCGCCGTGTTCAACACACTGGTCTACTATGTCGAGCGGAAGTTCACCCACGTGCTTTTCGTGCTTCCATTCTTTCTCAACATATTCAATGAGCTTCTCGCCGGCAGGGCCACAGCTCTGGTAGAACTCCTCATAAACCGTATACTTATAAGGATTTACGAGCTGGCTGGCTTTCATGCCGAGCAACAGACACTGGCGGTTGCCCTCTGTGATGCCGAAGCGGCGTATGAGTTTAGGTGCAATCTCGCCGCTTTCGTCATAAGCCTTGAGAATATGTCTTGCTGTGAGTGTGTCTGTGCCGTAATGGTCTGCCAGAACCTTCTGCCAATACACGTTGTCATTGTCTCTCTGGCTCTTCCATGCGTAGCGTCCCCATGCCGAATACCACATCCAGTCGCGGTCTATCTGCAGCTGACGCTCACCGTTGGGGAGCTTGTCGGCTGTGTAAGGCCAGTCCCAGTAGTTAGCCTGAGGATAAAGGTGCAGACCGTTTGCGCCATGAACTCTGTGCATGGCTTTCACCGCCTTGTCTACAAAGGCTGGCGAGCTCCATCTCCACGGCTCGAGGTTGGCAAGAATATGCACGTTGCTTATGTGTATCGGAGCCACGCTGCTGAGCTGTCTCTGAGTCTCGCCCCATGGACCTCCCGGCTCATATGTGGTGAGCGATTCGCCCGTATATTTTGTCATTGTGTAAATGTTCTTGTAGAGCGGAAGCGACTCACGCAGCACGCGTGGACCGTCTGTATCGTGTGAACGCAGGATGATAGGCGGCTCATCTGTTCTGCCAGACGCTTTCAGACCGTCCTTAATGCCCGGTATGATGGTATTTTTCATCCATTCAACGTCGTCTTCTATCGTAGCCATAGCTTCGCCGAGGCATACAAGGAAGCCTACATTTGGGTATTTCTGGATAAATGCCGAAATGCTCTTGCGTGTGTAATCGCTGATAAGCGGAGTGATGGGGCGGTTGCGGTCTTGTGTGGCGATGCCGTAATGGTCGGCAAATGGTTTCGACAGGATGATGTTGTAGAACATCTGTATTACACGTATACCGCGCTTTGCAGCCTCTGTTGTAAGGAAGGAGAACATCTCCTGGTTCTTAGCCATTGTGGCATCGTCAACTTCGGCGGCAAAAGGATAGTCTTCAAGTTTTACAAGTGAAGCAAACGGATGGCCGTTCCACAGGAACACGGCGTTCATGTTGTCTGCTGCGAGCATGTCGAGATATTTTATCCACAGCTCCTTGTCGTAGAACCAAGGGAAGTTCTCTGGTGTGTAAGGATATTCGTAAACTTTGTGCCCTGGCAGGTATACTGTCTTCTGAAGGCCCACGCATGCTCCGCGTATTTTCATTTCGGGTGCGTCAACAATGATTGTGGGTATTTCCAGGTTGCCGTTGAGCTTATAATACTCGAGCAGTCGGTTAGCGCCATATATGGCACCCGACGCGTCGTTGCCGATGATGTTTATTGTCTTACCTTTTCTCTTTATTGTGAATCCTTCCTGCGGCAGGTCGGCCGGATTTTCGGCCACACCGATTTTAATCTTGTATCCCTTTTGCATTGAAGGCACATAACTGTTGATCAGAGATGCCGCATACTCTGTCTGCGGCACTGCCGGGTTATGTTCTACTTTCGTTACAGAGGTTCCACAACTCGATAATGCTATCACCAGTCCTGATGCAATTATGCTTCGAATGTTTCTCATAATTTAATTGTAATTTCTTTTCCTGATGGTATTTCTATGTTTCTTTTTCCGTTTTCCAATATAAGCGTTCCATGGCCGCCGTCACTCTTTACGGTAACCGAATTGCCGTCCATTTTCACGTAGATGGAGCCGAACGGAGCCGGCACGGTGCCTTCCATCCATTCGAGTCCGCCGAGAGCCGGTTCGACGGTATATTCCTCATAGCCGGGCTTTGTGGGCTTCACGCCGAGATAATATTTGCCGAGCAGATATATCGGGCTTGCTCCCCATGCGTGGCAGAGACTCTTGCCGTATGGACGGCCATACATTGCCAGTTTCTCGGTTCCGTGTTCGTCAGGGTTGTATTTCTCCCAGAATGATGTTGCACCTTCCTTGAGCATGCCTCCCCAATAGTCTTTTATCTCTTTCATAACCTTGTCCTGCTCGTTCAGCATGCACAGGGCTTCAAGTTCGTAGAAGCGCATGTAGGGTGTTGTTATTCTGAGAACGTCCTCGTTGAGGATTACAGAATTCTTCACGGTCTGCTGTCTTTCCTCGTCAAGATAGCCGAATATTATGGCGAACATGTTGGGGTAGCGGAACACGTCTTCGCTCTGCTTTCCGTTAAGACGGTTGTGTACGAGTGCCTGTTTATCGTCGTTCCAGAAGAACTGCATCAGTTTGTTGCCAAGTTCGTCGGCTTTTTCCTGATATGCGTTTCCTTCCTCGTCGTTGCCGGTAAGTTTGGCCACGGCAGCAATAGCCTCAAGAGACTTTCTGAAAAGAATCTGCTCAAAGGCGAGTTGTCCGTGCTTGTCCATGGGTTTGTCTGCCCAATCGACGAACACCCAGTCGCCGTCCATGCCCTCAACCATACCGTCTTCGTCTGTTCTGCCGAGCACGTAGTCCATGTAGGTCTTCATCGTAGGATATATCTGCGTTAGGAAATGGCGGTCGCCACTGTACAGATAATAGTCGTATACAGAGTTAAACCAGAAGAAGGTGTAGTCCATTATGGTGTTTATGTGGCTAGTTATAGGAGCCTTGCCTGCAAGCAGCCATGTGGTTCGTTTCACCATGTCGTTGTCGTTGAACAGATAGTAGTTCATCAGATAGCTCTGTGTTGCGTCGCCGCTCCACACCCATCTGTCGCGCTTTATGCCGTCAATGAAAAACTCGCGTGTGGTTAGCTGCATTGTGTATGCGCCGATTTCCCATATTCTGTTAAGTTCTTCATCGTTGCATCTGAACGTTCCTTTCTCTTCTTCGGGCATAAATTCATAGTCCATGCTTACGCCGCTTAGAGAGCATCCTTCTGTCTCAACGCAGATAAACCTGAATGCCTTGCTGTTACCGAGCACGTATTCGTCAGCGAGTTCTGTTGTCTGGTTTGTAGCCAAATCAGTTACTATGCCATTGCATACTTCAAGTTTGTCGAGTGTTTCGCAGTGGTCTTTGTCCGTGGCTTCTTCCTTGCTCTCGCCGTAGTAGATATTTATCGTGCCGTTGCCTCTTATGCCTTTCAGTATGGCATAGCCGAAAGTCTCTTTTCCGAAGTCGTATACGTTGCCTTCGGCAGCCACGGCTTCATGGCGTTCGCGTTCAAGTTTAAACTGTGACGGGCGCTGTTCTATGTTGTCAAAGTTATAGAATCCTGCCGGCATATATACTGTAGATGACGTGTCGCTGGCCTTGCCGCTCTCGTCAATCCACTCTTTGTCCTCAAATGTTACGTTCCATGTGCCGTCTGTCTTCACCGTCTTTCCGTCAACATAAAGTGCCGGCGGGGTGCATTGGTTGTGCACTTTGATGTTTATGCGGTGCTTTCCTGCAGCCAAAGTAATTTTCTTGGGCATGCCGAAAAGCATCTTTCCGTCAATCTTTATGTTGTAAGAGCCTTCGGCCTCGATCTTCAGTTCTTCGTCTTCTGTAAGGTCAACGGCCTTGCTGAACTCTACGGTTACATAGTGGCTGTCCTGTTTCCAGAACGGCGGAAAATACGCACCGCGGTCTGTGCGGCGGTTGTTCATCTTGTTGCCGAGCCATATCTCATAGTCGCCCGGATACCATATCCATGTTGCTTTATATGTTGTCGCCATATCTTTCTTTTGTTATTTGTTCAAGTGTTTTGCCCTGTGTCTTAGGTGCCCATACAGTGCCTATGATGAGGGATATTATGAAGAATGCCATCATTATATATCCTGCGATGGTGAAGCCTTCGCCGTTTTTGCCGTAGATGTGAACAAAGTAGAGTCCCCATACGGCTGATACGCCTCTTACGATGAAGAACATGATGCCCTGTGCTGCTGCCCTGTATTTGGCAGGGAACAGCTCTGATGCCCATAGAGCATAGAATGTCTGTACGGATATTCCGGCCTGGATTGCCCACAAAAGTGTGAACACAACGAGACCTGTCATGCTGGTGATGCCTATAGTTACAATAATCAACCAAGCCAAAACACCCATGCTTACGCCTATGGCAAAGAGCATGCGCTGGTTGACACGGTCGATAATCAGCGAGCAGACAAATGTCATGATGATGATGACCACCCACTGTCCGGCAGCAAACATGTTTGCCATCTCGTTGCTGAGGCCGCCTGCTGTCTCATATATGTGCGGCTGGAAGAAACCCATGACAGAACATACAAGGTTCCATGTGAGATACATTCCTGCCAAGAACAGCATAGAACGCACGCAAACCTTGTTTGAGAAGAGTTCGCCAAATGAAGAGAACACTCCGTGTTTCTTTGTGTCGTCCTTTGCTTCAGCAGCCTTTGCAGCTTTCCATTCTGCACTTTCGTCGAGGCGGCGTTGCAGCTGCCATGCTATGAAGGCAACGATGAAGAGAGATGCGAACACGATGCGTGAACTGAACACGTTTAGTGCTGCGCCCTGTGCCTCGCCGCCTGTTATGAGGTTGGCCACGTATTCAACAAAAGGAAACAGCACTCCTCCGGTGTCGCCTGCTCCTCCTGTTGCCGGTGCCAGCAATGTTCCGATGATAAGAATGATAAGAGGGCCGATGCCCCATGCCATCTGTGATATGCAGATGTTGCGTCCGCGGTTTGCCGTCTCAGAACTTTCTGAAATATAAGTCCATGATGCCGGTACGCCTACGCCGACAGATATACCTGTTATGAGAAAGCCTAAAAGCAGAATGGGGAAGTTGACGGCCAACATGATTATTGCCACGCCGAGCATATACACTAGCATGTTATATGTGTAGATGGCTTTGCGTCCGTATTTGTCTGCGAGAAATCCTCCAATAATTGCTCCTATTGCTGCACCGAGGCAGTTGGCGCTTATGGCATTGAGCCATCCTAAATGAGCTTCGCTGAGGTCGAGATAATTCTGCCAAAGCGTCAGGCCGCTGGCTCCGGCCACTATTGCTCCCGCGTCGAGATAGTTTGTCAGCGACACGGCTATGGTGCTTTTTAAGCTTCCTTTACTTTTTCCCATATTATTAGATTTGTAAATAGATTCGTTTATTTGTTTTACTGATTAATTCGTTTAAAGGTATTATGGCCTGTTATTCAGCCATAATACCTGCATTTGCCTTTATGCTGTCGGCCACGTTCGGGCCGTTGTTCTCCCATGTGTTGCCGGGTCCGTTGGCGTTTTTCAGATATTTTTCGCTCGGAGTCCAGTTGTTTCTTACGGTTATGTAAGAAGAGCCTTCGTCAGTATACAGATAGAACCAGTGGTTCGGGTCGTGTGCATAGCTCGGCGAGTAGATGTCTCTCACTACATTTTCTTCGATAAACGAGTGGGGTTGAGAGCCGAGAGTGTAGATTCCGGCTGTATCATACATGTGCTTGGCATAATGATGGATGAGGTTGCCTTTAATCAGGTTGTTGGACATAGAGCATACTTGCTGATTCCAGCCCCATCCCATGCTGATGCCTGTGTATGACACTTCGCTGATTTCGTTGTGGCATATCTTTATGTCTTTCACAAAACCAGCACCTATGCCCACGCATCCCCAGTCTTCGTTCGACACGTCTGTTATGAGGTTATTGGTTATGTTCAGGTCTGTGCATATAATCCTGCGGTCTGACGGATCATAAGGAAGATGGGCCTCGTGAGCTTCCGGACCGAAGCTTCCTGCCAAAATGCCGTTGCCTCCCATGTCGCTGAACTTGCAGCGGTCAACGGTTCCACCTTTTATATATGTATGATAGTCGAGACCTGTTGATGCATTGTGCTCAAAGCTGCACTTTGTGAATGACACGTTTTCGGCACAGTTGAGGCTTACTGCCGCTGCCGGACGTCCCACCCATCCCTGGTTGTCGAGCTTGTGGTCGCCGTTGGGACGTATCATCTTCGGTCTGAGCTTGTAGGCCTCAGTCATGTACATACCGGCCTGAAGTGGGGCGTGTCCGCTTATAGACGGGCGCATCCATGTTGCATAGCTAAATGTTATGCCTTCAAAAGTTACGTCTTTTACGGGATTGTCGGGCGTGCCTTCCACTTTCAGCAGAGTTTCCACTGCAGGCACAATCACCTCGGCCGTGTTCATGTTTTCGCCTTTGCGGGGAATGTAATACAGTTTAGATGCTTTAGCATCGAGATACCATTCGCCTTCGCTGTCGAGCAACTCTTTTGCATTAGTGAGATAGAAGGCTGAGTTGTGTCCGTCTGATGTAACCATTGGCGACGGCCAAGGGTGCATGAAGTGGATGTGACTTTCGGGCTGATGGAATGTCACTGCAGCGCTGTCGCCGGCTATCTTAACCGACTTTATGCGCAAGTTGGCAACACACCACATCTCATGAAGCACCATTTCTGCATACTTGGCGTTCACTATTTTCTTCACGGCCTTTGCCGGTACGTATATTGTTTCTTTTGCCTTGTCGAGACTTCTTATTCTGAACATGTCGCTGAAGTCTTCAACATCACGTGCGCGTATGGCTTTCTTGCCGTTTACCCACATCTGCCTGAACTCAAGCGGACGGCCGTTGAAGTCGGGCACGTCGGCCACGTACATCTTGCCTTGCTTGTGCCAGTTGGTTATCCTTACGCCACCGCTTATCGTCACATTGCCGTCGGCAACAATGCGTGTGCCGTTGTCTTCGGGTCTTACAACGATGGGCTGATTAAGGCTGTATGTGCCTTCCGCCAGGCGTATGGTTATGTCCTTTGCGTTGTTCAGGCGTCTTTCTTCTCTGGCCTGCTGCAAGGCTTTCTCTATAGCATATGCGCCCGGCTTGACAATCAAGTCGGTCGCATAGATGTTTATTCCGGCAAAAGCTGCGGATATTAGTGTTATTAATATTCTGCGGGTATCCATACTGTCATTTCGCTCTTGCCTCTGTTGCCCCATGCATAATAGGGTATAAGGCGTATTTTCACTTTATTCTTGTCTTTGCTCACTTCTCTGTAAAGAGTGTTGTTCCATGACTTCTCGCTGCGGTTTACGGCTTCTGTCTCAAGCGCCATGATGCGGCTTCCTTCTATGTTTGTCTCTACGGGCACAAACTTTGCGTCTACCGGTATGGCTATGTTATCAATGTCAACGCCGTTGAGGTCGTTGCTCTCGAGACAGTATATAATAGGTCCGCGCTGTACAGCCACCTGGCCGCGGCATTCTTCAACCAGCGGATTTGCCTCAACGAGTTTTGTCTCCATAGGCATTTCGAGTCTTACAACGTCGCCCTTTTTCCATGTGCGTGTAACAGCTGCATACGATTCGCTCTTGATGTCAGTGTTGACAGGCTCGCCGTTTACTGTTATCTTGGCGTCAGAGCACCATGCCGGAATTCTCAGCTTCAGCGTGAAATCTTTTTTGCTTTTCAGCTTTGTCACGTTGAGGGCGATGCTTCCGTTCCACGGATAGTCGGTTTCCTGTGTTAGAGTTATTTCGCCTATTCCGTCAAGCTTTGTCGTGAGAGTGTTTGCGCCATATAGATTAACGTAAATCTCTTTTTTGCCTACGCTGTAAGCATAGTCCTGAGCCTCGCAGAGTGTGCGCAGCGTGTTCGGCGGACAGCAGAAGCAACTGATGTATTCTGTACGCTCTTTGGGCCAGCGCAGCTTATACGGCAGCTCGTCTGACATTCTCAGCGGGTTGGTGTAGAAATATTTCTTGCCGTCGAGACTTATGCCGCACAAAATGCTGTTGAACAGGCAGTTTTCCACCAGGTCGGTGTATTTTGCGTCTGCTGTGTTCTGGAACAGACGCCAGTTGAGCAGCATGTTGCCAATGTTGGCGCAGGTTTCGTTGTGTGCGGTAGAGTGGGGCAGCTGATATGGGCGGCCGTAGCTCTGGTGTACTTTTTGTATAAGGTCTGGTTTATATTCAGTACCGTCGGGCGAAGTGCCGTCATACAGTGCGCCGCAGGCTCCGTTGATATACATCTTGCGGTAGACGATGTCGTTCCATATTGAGTCGAGGTTTTTCTTCAGCTGTGCCTCGCCGTCCTCAACATAAAGGTCGGCAACGCCGGCATACAGATAGTTGGCTCTGACCGAATGTCCCATGGCGTTGTACTGCTGGCGGAACGGTATGCGGTCCTGGTTGTCGTCTGTGCCGTTCTTTACGCTGTCGCGTATGTTTATCAGCTGTTTCGACAGCTCGAGATATTTCGGATTGCCTGTCTCACGGTAAATTTCGGTTATGGCCATATAGTGTGAGGGGCAGATTACTCCTTTCTCGAGTGCGTCGGCTGACGGATTCATGTAGAAGTCATACAGGCAGTCGGCAGCCTTTATCGCGCAGTCGAGCAGAGTGGTCTTGCCTGTTGCGCGGTGGTGGATAATTCCGGCAGTGATGAGATGTCCCAGATTGTAGGCCTCAAAGTTGAGCGGATTGCCGAAGCGGCCGTCCTTGCTTGTGCCTACTTTTGTGCCAATGGTCTCGTTCTCTTTCTCTTCGTCCTGAAGTGCCTTCTTGTTGATTTCAGCTATTACCACCGGTGTGTGCAGATAGCCGTCTGGACGCTGGGCTTTTGCTATAAGCTCTATCACGCGGTCCATTATCTTTTCAAGTTCAGGGTCTTTGTTGACTGCATATACTGCAGCTACGGCCTCGAGCCACTTATACATGTCGCCGTCGTGGAACGGAGGTCCATGACGCTTGCCTTTCTTCTCGCCGGCTGCAATCATGAAGTTGTTGTAACTGTGGCCTTTGTCTGACTTCCATGTCTCCCACATGCTCTGCAGCGAAGTGCTGCTGAACACGCCAAAGCGCTCACCCCAGAAACCGCCTGTCCATTTTACGGCGCTTATAGGGGTGGAGTTTATTATGGCATACTTGCTGTTGCGTGTGTCTGTTATGCCATTCTGCTGTGCCATGACCGGTGTGGCTGCGGCTGCAGAAATCAGAATATTTATCAGAATAGATTTTTTCATTATATATCTTCGAGGTATAAATGTTTTTTAGATGCGTTACAGTGTGCCTCCGCGTGCCTTAACGCGTTTAGCCCATTCCTCACGCTCTTTCTGCAGATTATATCCGCGCTTGCTTAGGTAGTTGTTGATTCTTCCTTTGTATTTTCCGAAGGTTTCGTGCTTCTTCTTAGAGCTTTCTGCATCGATGGCATATTCGCGTGCCTCTTTAAGCCATGCCAGAATCTGCTTCTTCTCTTCATCTTTCAGAGTAGGAATCATGTCACACTGAGCGTCGTATGTAACCTTTACGACGTTGTAGGTCATCACGTCCTTAACTGTCTCGATCTGAGCATCGTCAAGGAACAAAGACAAGTCGGCAATAAATCCTGCATGTGAACGGTAAAGTTTCTGGTCTTTCTGACTTTCTGCGAAGTTCTGTGCGAGTTTCTTGTCGTCGCCGGCAAGTGAAGAAGCAACTTTCTTCAGGCTGTCTCTTTCTTCGTAAATGTCATTAAGAATAAAATATCTGTTTGCAACAATGTTTCTGACTTGTTCGCCCTTGTCTGTTCCGGTTATGTTCAGTGCGTCAGTTACTTTCTGCGCTCTTCCCAGAATGGTGTTAACATAGTTCTGGTCGCGGCCGTTAGAGTTTAACTGGATTGTTTGAGCGTAATTTGTTCCGAATGTTATAAGCGATACAAAAATAGTTAAAATTTTTTTCATTGCATTATCTCTTTTAAGTATTTAACATTTTCGCCATAGTTTTTCTTTACGTTGCGAACCTGATTTACGTCGCGGCTGCGCTCAACAAAGAGCCAGCCAGACCATCCTGCCTTGTCGAGGGCCTTTTTTATCTTTTTCATGTTCACAGCCTTGTCGTTTCTGAGCCACACACCGTCCGTGTTGCTTGCGTGTATGGCACAGATGCGGTCCTTGCCGAGTTTTTCTATTTCTTTTGCTATGTTTCTTTTGTTTTCTATAGCTGTTTGGAATTTGTAGAATATCTTAATTCCTTCTGAATTTATCTCATCAAGCAGCTTTATGTTGCCTTCTGCATCGAGCGGGGTGTCTATTCCGATCACTTTGCCGCGAGCTTTGGCCATCTCGCCTATTTCGTGCAGACGCCACACTATCTGCTGGCGCAGCGGCAGTGAGTCGGTCCAGTTGTTGCCGCATCCTCCAAGGGGCAGAAATGCCACGTTGGCTCCCATGGCGTCCATCGTGTTGAGACAGTCTTGTATCAGCCAGCGCCAGCTCTCTTTCTTTGCAAAACTTTGTCCGTAGAAGCCAGACATGGCCACGGCTCCAACCTTTATGCCGAAACTGTCTGCCGTGTGGTTAAAGAGCTTCACCATCTTGGGGTCGCGCATCTTGTTGTCGAACGAGTTGCGCACGCCCAGGCCTCCCATGTCCATTTCTATGCCGTCGCATCCCAGTTCTTTGGCCAGCTTAAACTCGCCCAGTTTCTGGCGCTTCAGCACCATCCAGTCACACACTCCGATTTGATAGCGCTGTTGCGCTAAAACCGATTCAGGAACAATAATTCCTGCCGTTAATATTAATAATGTAATAAATAAACGTTTCATAATTATTTTACAGACGTGCCATGGCCTGTTTTGTACTATTTATTTGAGACCTATTTGTGATTGTGTTAGCCGTTAATAATGTTTTTCTACTTCATTTTTTGATAAACAAGGCAAAGTGCCATTGAAGGTTCCATTATATATTGGGTGTGGAATAAAGCTTTTGTGTTTACATTGTGGCGGAATGGATTGTTGTGTTTTGTTTGTTGCAGGCAGCTTTTCCTACCATAGGTTAATCTGTAGCTTTCAGTAAACGTGGGCGCCGGCATATTGCTGATGAAATGAAAAAATAAAAGGAGATATGCCAACACGGCATATCTCCTTCCTAACTTTACCATAAATAAAAACCTGTAGAAACACTTTACCTGTTATGTAGTGCTTACATGCAGATTTGGGGATAAAGACTCATCAATATCCAGGATTCTGGAATTCAGCCTTCTCTTCTTCTGTCATTTCCATAGCGTCGAGCTGGCTCTGTGGAATAGGACGAAGATAGTGCTCCTTATTGATGGTTCTTGTATATGTCTGTGGTGTAACGTCTGTAGCGTTCATGCCGGCGATTGTATAAGTGCCAGCGCGCTCAGCCCATGTCTGTGTACGAACGAGGTCGAACCAGCGGTGACCTTCGCCGAAGTATTCGCGGCTCAGCTCATCGAGAATGTAGTCGATTGTGATTTCCTGCGGAGTGGCATCTGTCATCTCTTTGCTGAAGTCGGCTACATAATAGTCGTTCTTTGCATTGCTGAAGCTCCATTTACCTGCACGTGCACGGATAACGTTTATCAGGTCGCGTGCTGAATAGCCCGGCTGTGTTGCTGCACCCTTAACTGCTGCCTCTGCTGCTGCGAAGTAGAGCTCAGAGAACTTCAGAATCGGGAACGGACGTGTGCTGGCTGCATTAGGCTGACCAACTGTTCCGTTGTTGTCTGTACGATACGGACCAAGTTTCCACAGAATAGGATATTTCAGACGGCTTATGGCTTTAGGTTCAACCACATAGTCAGCGCGTCCTTCCATAACGCCTCCGCCAACAGAGTTGTCTGTTACATATTTAATCTTAGATTGATCTGCAACATCGCTGTCGAGGAATGAGAGTACGGCATCGCCTACGCCGATAAGCATACCGTTGGCGTTCTTTGCATGTGTCAGTGTTCCGTAGTTTGCCTGGTCGAGATTCCAGTTAGCGCGCAATACGGTTGTAAATGTACCGTCGTAGCGAGAGTCGTGAGTCTTGTCGGCAAATGTATTATAGAATACTTCCTGCGGAGGAGCCATACGTGTCCAAGGACGTCCGAGATTCTGAGTTGCAGCACGGAGCACCGGAGTGAACTTGGCATCATTGTCAGCTCTTGTGGCTGTCATGTTAGGATAGTTCCATGTAACCATCCAGCCTGCAAAGTTGTCAGGAGCGCTTCCGCTTCCGTAGCTGAGCGAACCGCCGTTGAACTCTTCGCTGTTTTCAGTGTGGTCAGCATAGAGCACCATTTCGTTGTTGCGGTCGTTTGAACCTACGTTTACGTCATAGAATGTAGGCTGCAGTGCAAACGGGCCAGGGTTCTGTATTCCCTCGAGTGCAATGTCGTAAGCCTTCTGGAAATACCACTGTGCGTCGTGGCCGTCCGGGTCAACGCGGTCGCATACTGGGTATGTCGGGATGTTGTTAGGATTCTCAAGCCACCATCCGTATGTAAGATAAGCCTGAGCCAGCACCAGACGTGCAGCAGTCTTTGTAAGTCCGCCAGTTACGCGTCCTGTTTCCGGCAGATTGGTTACTGCAGTGATGAGGTCGGGGAATATGGCCTTTGTGTAAACCTCAGGCACAGTGTTGCGCTTTGAAACGCGAGAAGGAGATGTGTTGAACTTAAGTTCGCCTGCTCCGAGGTCGAGTGGCACACCGCCGAATGTCTGAACGAGGCGGAAGTAGTCGAATGCACGGAAGAATCTTGCCTCGCTGATAAGGCTTTCGTCCATGCCTGAAGCCATACCGTTCTCGATGATGCCGCTGGCAGAGTTGATGTATGTGAACACGTTGTTCCACAAAGCGTCTGCGCGGCATGACTGTGATGTCAGTGAGCCCACTCCTGAGAGGTCGGCATCCTTGAAGTTGCCGTCAGCGTCGTGGCCGTAGGTGTATTCGTCGGTACCTGTTTCGCAGATGTTGTAGTAGTAAGCGTATCCGTATGTGTCTCTCAGATGTGAATAGAGTGCGGTCAGACCGCCTTCTATTCCTTCTTCTGTTCCGAAGAAACTTGGATCGTACTTAGTACGAGGCTGCTCGTCAAGGATATCAGAGCATGAACCGAGCATCAGTAATCCTAACGATGCTATTCCGAGGTTCCTTATTTTTATTAAAAGCGTATTCATGGTTATTTGTTTTTTAGAAAGTCAGATTTATACCAAATAAGAAATTACGTGTGGCAGGAGTGTTATAGCCGACAACCGGAAGTTTGTGTGAGCCTGTGTAGCCTTCCATTGTTACAGCCATAGTGCTGTTATCGTTACTCATGGTATTCGTCTCCGGGTCAAGACCGCACTCGTTTGTGAACGGAGAGAACAGTACGAACGGATTCTGCACTGTGAAGTAAGCACGCAGCTTGCTGATGCCGAAGTTCTTGACAGCCTTCAGTTTGGCGAAGTCGTAGCCGAGAGTGATGGCACGTACTTTCAGATAGCCTGCATCGAAGTATCCGAGTGTGCTTCCGTACTTAGGATTGTCGCTTGACATTATGCCGCCCGGTTTCGGGTATTTTGCGTCAGTGTTGTCCTCTGTCCAGTAGTCAACGTCGATCTGTCCGCGACGTCCTGACAACATGTTGAGGTAACCGTTAGAAGAGTGGAGTGTACTGATGAGTGTACCGCCAATCTGGAATGCGCCGATTACAGTGAAGTCGAAGCCCTTGTAGCCTACTGTTGTGTTGAAACCACCGATGAGGTCAGGTTCCATGTCGATAACCTGCATGTCTTCCTGGTTGATCTGACGTGTAGGAGTTCCGTCCTCGTTGTAGTCGCCTGTATATTCAACCTTGATCATACCTACGTTTCCGCCCGGTTCAAGAATGTTGAGATACGGGTCGCCTTCCTGCCACAAGCCAATTTTCTTGTAGTCGTAGATAACGTCGATAGGATGACCTACGAACCAGCGGTTGCCTACATCTTCAGTTGCACCTGAAGCAAGTTCAACAAGTTCGTTGTGGTTTACGTAGAAGTTTACGCCTGCATCCCATGTCCATCCGTTCTTGTTGTCGATGATGACACCGTTCAAGCTCATTTCGAATCCCTTGTTGCGTGTCTTACCGATGTTGGCCATATAGCTGCCCACACCTGATGTAGCCGGCAGAGATACGCTCAGCAGAAGGTCGTTGGTGTTCTGTACGTAGTACTCCATCGTACCGCTGAGTCGGCCGCCGAAGAGTGAGAAGTCAAGACCGAAGTTCCATGTAGATGAATACTCCCATCCGAGTTCCTCGTTAGGCAGTGTAGAAACATAGTATCCGCGGAGGAATCCTG
This sequence comes from Xylanibacter sp., assembly GCF_057607445.1. Taxonomy (NCBI): domain Bacteria; kingdom Pseudomonadati; phylum Bacteroidota; class Bacteroidia; order Bacteroidales; family Prevotellaceae; genus Xylanibacter; species Xylanibacter sp. Next base: position 89,296 of record NZ_DBLZAX010000005.1, read on the forward strand.
TGCTTGCAGGACCGAAGTTGTAAGGACGTGTGCTGAGTGCGCCGAGTGTAGAATACGGGTCGATACTCTGGTTAGATGTTTCACCATAACCAACGCGCAGCTTCAGGTTGTCGAGCCAGTCGAACTTCTGCATGAACTTCTCGCGTGAGATGTTCCAACCTACTGATACGGCAGGATATGTGTGCCACTGATGACCTTTGGCCAGACGTGAAGAAGCGTCGGCACGTACTGCGGCAGAAATCATATACTTGTTGTCGTATGTATACATGATACGGCCCATCCATGACATAAGTCCGCTCTGCCAGTAGTTCTGGTTGTTGGGATTGACAGAAACCTCGTCTGTTGCAGAACCGATATTGTAATACTGGAAGTATTCAGCCGGGATGCCGCGGCCTGACATGTATGTACGCTCGAATGTAGTCTGCTCGGCAGAGTAGAGGCCTGTGAAGTTAACGTGGTGCTTCTCAGCAAATGTGCGGTCGTAAGTCAAGAGGTTTTCTACAACCCAGTTTCTTGTTACGTCCTGCTGTACAGAAGCACTGTTGATGGCGTCGGGGTTGGTGTTGTTTACACCTGTGCCTGTGAACACACCGTTCTTTGCTGTACGGTAGTTCAAACCTACGTTTACACGATAGCTCAGGCCCTCGATCCACGGACATTTAACTTCAGCGAACATGGTGTTGTATGAACCAAGACCCTTGTCCTCGTTGAGCCATACGTCCTTAAGGTCTTCAGCTACGCTCTTTGTCAGCACGAATGTCTCGTCGAGAGGCATGCGCACCGTGCGCTTCAGGTTGCCGTTCTCATCATAAGGAGATGCAAGAGGGCTCATAGACAGCACGTTGTAGATGCTGATGTTGCTGCCCTTTGTCTCGCGGTAGCTGGTGTTGGTAGAAAGACCGAAGCGGAAATACTTGCCCACGCTCTGGTCGAAGTTACCTCTGATAGATATACGGTCGTAGCCCTGTGTCGGGATGACAGCCTCGTCGTGATAGTAGCCTGCGCCGAAGCTGTAGCTTCCGCCCTGAGTTCCGCCCTGTATGCTTACGTCGTGGCTGTGGGTGATACCTGTGCGGTAGAACAGATCCTGCCAGTCGGTGTCCGTGTCGTCGCTCTCGTCGAGAGAGTTTGTATACAGGCCGGCATACTTACGCATCTCGGCATATTTCTTTCCGTTCATCATAGGATATTTGTGGAACACGGTCTTGAAACCGATGTATGCGTTGTAGCTTACCTTGGCAGGTGAGCCCTGCATACCCTTTACGGTTGTGATGAGGATAACACCGTTGGCACCGCGGCTACCATAGATGGCTGTTGCCGAAGCGTCCTTCAGAATATCCATCGACTTGATGTCGCCAGGGTTGATATCAGATAGCTGACCCATGAACGGAATACCGTCGAGCACAATCAGCGGGTCGTTGCTGGCGTTGAGCGAGCGCTGACCGCGGATACGGATCTGCATTTCAGCACCAGGCTTTGAAGATGTCTGTGTCATGAGCACACCGGCAACACGTCCCTGCAGGGCCTGTGCGGCGTTGGTGGCTGCAATCTGGTTGAGCTCGTCGCCGCTTACGTTGGCAACAGAACCTGTTACGGCCTCACGTCTCTGTGTACCGTAACCGATAACCACAACCTCGTTGAGCGAGTGTTTCTCTTCTTCGAGTACGATGGTCAGTTTCGACTTGTTGTTGATTTTTACGTCCTGTGTGATATATCCGATGTATGACACTTCAAGAACGTCGTTTGGACCGGCAGAAATCTTGAAGTTACCGTCAATGTCGGCTACAACACCTGTTGACGTGCCCTTAATCTTGATGGTTGCTCCAACCAACGGACCTGTAGCATCGCTTACGTTACCTGTTACAGTAATTTTCTGTTGTACGGCCATGGCTGTGTTAGCCCCGGCATTCTCTGGAGGTGTTGCAAGTGATACCGCAAAAGCATTGGAAGCTGTGCAGGCTATTCCGAGTGCCAGCACGATTCCTCTTAGATTTTGTCTAGATTTAAAGTAATCCATAGTCTTTTGAGTTATCAAAGTTAAACATTAATTTAAAGTATTATTTTTTTTTAAGTTTTCAGAATTATGCTTATTCTACATTATTATATATTGGCTTTCTTTTCTTTGTCTTTATGGCCGGCTGTATGCCTTGTGCCATGACATTTGTGTCTCATTAATATTTGTTTCAAGTATTTTTGCTTTGTTTTTTATGGTATTTTTGTTACGTGGTGATGTAAGTTTTTTTATAGTATTTTTTATAAAGTTTTCTACGTCGCAAAAATATAAATTAATATTTATAAATGTATTTCTTAATGTTTCATCCGCGTTTTTCTACGTCTCATATAAGCAAAAAGAGCTTATATTTAGACGTTTTACATGGTTTAAGGCACGTTTCTTCTGTTAAAATGGTCTGAATATTTATATTTTATGGTTTTTTGTATCAAAAATCATAGTACAAAGGTTTTTGATGCATGCAAGGTTTTTCGGTGTGTATGTTTTGATGTTTCTGCCTGATTTTCGTGCGAATTAAGTTTTTAGTGAAAAATATTTAATGAGTTTTTATCCTTAGTTTTATATTTTGTTCTAAGTCTGTCATGTTTTTTCTGAAATTGTAACATATTTTTTTAAAATATTTGAGCGCTCTATTTCTGATTTTTGCCGTTGCCGTTTTCTCAACGGCATACTTCTTTCATGTTTTTGCGGCATGCTTTTGCTGTCGGAATGTTTTTAGTGAAAACAGATTTTTATTTACATCAGTTGGGTTATGGGCATACGGTATATCGGTCAGTCTTTGCCGGTTTGCCTTGTACATGTTTTCATGTTGTATTTATCACCAATAGGTGATGCTGCTGCGTATGTTTTTAATCTTAAAGTAGACTTAATTTTTCTGCCGTCATATTGTCTTTCTGTTGCCGTCTTGCTGCCTGCTTTTTTTGACAAGTCAGCTAATTTCATGAGAAGGCAAATGGTAGTCAGCTCAGTATAAGACAATCTTTTGATGAATCCTGACGGCAGATAGAAGCGTTGTCATGCATTTTATATTTAATGCCTTGCGGCTGTGGCTTATTAAGGGCGTGTATGCTTATTCTTGCTTTGCTGTTTGCTGTATTGTCTGGCTGCATATATTTTGGTCTTGAAAATAATGGATGACATACAGACACGTTGTAAGGATTTTTCGCAAAATCCGAACGGTTAACGCTTTCAGAATGGCGGTGCTCATCATGAAACCGGATTTTTGACCATAGATGGCGCAAAATTTGGCGTTTTGTGTAAGTGGTTGATATTATGTGCTTTAGTGCTATTTGGACTTTACAATGTATGTGTTAAATAATATTACTATGCCGTTTACGGGTCAAAAGTGGCATGTTTTCTACTTGAAAGTGATGCTTTTTTGCTTCAAAACCGGTGCTTTTAGCGTGGCAAAACCATTGTTTTTGCATGTTTTATGTGTGCATATTGTGAACAATAGTTAATAGACTGGTGGATTTTATTGTTCCCGTTTAACTTATATTATATGTTGGCTTTCTGTAATGAAAAAATATAATGTCCTGATTTTTTACCGCCTTCAACGCTGGTTTTTATTCTTGTCCTGACGTCATGATCTATCCATGTTTTGCCTTGTGTTGCTTTGATTGTTGCAGGCTTCTTACCAGTGAATCATGATGAACGGATGGGGGAAGGCGGGCATTGTTAAGAATGCCAGGTGGCGTGATGCTGGCGCAAGGCAAAAAGACTGTGCCGTGTCATGATGTGGCTACATGGCCGGCAGAATGAAGACTGGTGGCAGATAGGGCGTAGTGCTCCTGTTGAGAGCCTGATTTAGCCCTTTCTCTTGTCTATGGCAAATGGTCATACGGTCATGATGCCGGCTTGCAGAAAGCCTAAGGCAGTATATCTTTGCACGGTTGGCGGCAGTGTATATAAAAATAATAAGGTGCACGGCCGATAGCCTATGCACCTTATTGATAAGATAAATCGCTGTATCAGAATTATTATTTTCCGTTCATCCACATGTCTCCTGTAAAGTCCTCGCTTATGTCCTTGCCTGCTATACCGTCGCATACACCCTTGTAGGCTGTCTTGCGGGCATAGTTCTTGTCAAAGATGTTTGGCGCGTCGTCAGGATACCAGTAAGTGTGCTCGTCGGCAGCATCAGAGAGAGTCCACAGTGTTATTCCGCCCTGCTGTGCCTCAGGTATGTTTGCCTTGTATGATTCGATGATCATCTGATATACGTCCGACTGTGTCTGCAGGTCGTCGGCTGTAGGCGATGTCGTGCCGATTCTTACGTCGAGCTCGCTTATCCTTATCAGTTTGCCTGTAGCAGCAAGCGTCTGGAACATTGCGTCAATCTGCTCCTTGGTTATCGACTTGCCGTCTACGTGCATCTGTGTGCCGATACCGTCAACCTTTACGCTTCCGTTCTCGTCGATGTATTTTACGAAGTTGATGAGCTCTGCCAGTTTTGCCGGACTTGTCTCCAGGTTATAGTCGTTTACATAGAGTTTGGCGTTTGGAGCGTATTTGCGTGCAAGTTCGAATGCCTTTGTAGCATATTCCTTGCCGATGTAGTAGCCCCAGTAGAAGTGGCCTGACTCCCAGTTGAGGTTGAAGCCGCTTTCAGGATCTTCAACAGGCTCGCTGTCGCCTTCGCTGAAGTTGCCATCTATGCCGCGCCATTTAGGTGTGCCGTCGGTTATAGGTTCGTTTATCACGTCCCATCCGCTTATTCTGTTGCCCAGATGTTCTGCCATGCCCTTAATCCAGCTCTCCATAGCTCCGAGCAGGGCTGCCTTCTTCTCTTCAGGTGTCTTGAACTTGTAGGTTACAGACGAAGCCTTTGCAGGGCCGCGCTTAGCTGATGCCGATCCGCCTATTTCCTCGCCGAACTCAACGTCGTCGATGTAGTAGGTTCCTGCCACCTTGCCGAAGTTGATGAGCACTCGGTTCAGGTTGTCCTTTGTGCAGGTATAGTCATACTCACATGTTGTCCATTCTGTGCCTACGCTGAATGAGTGGTATCCCTCGCCAGAGTAGTCGCTGCTGTTCTGTGTGGCAAACTGCAGTGTGCCGGCAGGTGTGCTGGCCTTAGCCTTAAATCTTATGATGTATTTCTTTCCTGCTACGAGCGGGTCGGTCAGGTCGTAAGCCAGCTGTGCCGAATAGTCGTCGGCATCGCTTGGGTTAACCATTACGAGTCCGTAGCTTCCGTCATATCCAGCACCTTCCTGCACCTCTGTTGTAGAGCTGTTGCCCCAGCTGCTCCAGTGGTCTTTTGTGCCGCTCTCGAAGTCGCCGTTCTGAATGACGTTGGCGATGTCGCTTCCCGGAGTAACCTCCACCGTAGGTGCGATGAGCGATTTCAGATATGTCTGGTTCTGCTGAGTGTGCCATATAAAGTTGTGGCCGTATATGTCAATGTCTGAAGGCACCTTTGCCAGGAATGCGTCAATCGTGGTGAACTTCAGGCTACCATCGTTCTGAACAACTGAGCCGTGCTTCATGGCGTTGCCTGTAACAAACTGCTGGAAGTTGTCGTTACATCTGTTCACATAGGCTGTGTCGTCAGAGATATATTTGTCTGCTCCGAGTCCCAGACCGAGCTTTACGTTAGGCATATACTGTGCCATGTAGGCCTTGATGTTGTCGTAGTTGGCAATCTTCTCCTGGAGTGAGAGTGGAATCTCGTCTGATACAACCGGATAATGTCCGTCCGGCGTGTGCCAGTCCATCTTCTCGTCGTAGCATCCTGTGAGGAGTAACGGGGCTGCCAGCACCGGTATGATTATTTTATTCAGTTTCATGATATTACTTTTTTGTTGTTTTGTTTTTTTTATTCTGCTCCGGTGTGTTTGTTCGCACCGGAGCAGGCGGTGTATTGTTTATTCTTCTTCGTCGGGGAAGTCTGATATTACTTCGCTCTTGCAGGGCACTACACGCCAGTTGTCGATGTAGATGTGCTGCTTGAAGATTGTGGCTGTTACGCTAAGACCGTCGAACACGAAGTCGGTGTTGATGAAGCCCATTCCGAAGTTGCGGTATGTGGCTGCATTGCGGTCTTCAACAACTTCTCTGAATGTGGGCGACTTGCCTTCTTCAATCTCGCTTGCATATTTCTTGAACTCGCTGAACGGTATTGTAACAGTCTGCCATCCGGCTGTCTTGAACGGAATGGCCTTGCCGTCCTGTATCCAGGGGCAGTAGAAGGCAGTCTGCTTGCCGTCGGCATCATCGTCAGAACCTATACCGCCGAAGTTGAAGTTGTTCATGAGGCAGAGCTGTATGTGGCCTGTGCCTACCCATGCTTCAGGAACGTAGATGTCAAACTGGAAGGCTACGTCGGTGAGCAGTGTTGTGTCGGGTATTACAGAGTACATGCGGCTCCAGTCGTCCCTCGGGTCGTCGTTGCCGGCTGTCCAGCATTCTGTTGCGCGGCTCTTGCCGGCTGCGATGCCGTTGCTCAGCAGACGTGAGGGCACAAAGTCGATCACCTTGCCGCGGCCGCTGTTGAGCGGGTCGTCAACCACGTCTTCGCTTCCGAGCATGCTGCCTGTCTCGCTCCAGCTCCAGAAGCCCTGACTGCCTTCGCCGTCGAAGTTGAGCACCATACACTTGTCGTTGTTGAAGTATTCTGCCGACTTGGCTGTTCCGTTGGCACACTCTATTGTTATGGCGCCGTATCCCTGAATGCTGTGAGGCATTACGAACGAGAACCATTCGCCGTCTTCATCTTCAGGAGCATTGGTTATTGCGTTTCCTGTTATCTCTGTTCCGTCGGGCAGTGTAACCTTTGAAGTCTCCTGAAGGTTGGCTCCGTACACTGTAACCGTCTCGCCCGGCATAGGCAGCGTGTTGTCGATGCTGGTTATCGAGGGAGATGCGGCACGTATTGTGAAGGTGTAGACATATTCAGTGCCTCTCTTCACGAAGCGTATCGTGTTGCGCACGCTGTCTGGAGCGTCTGATACGGGAGTGTCCGTGTCGATGCTCAGTATCAGGTTGTTGTCTGTAACGTAGGCATTGTTGAAGTAAGTGTCAAAGCCGTTGATGTATACCTTCTGCATGCCTCTGAATCCAGAACCTGATATGCGTATGGTCTGGCCAAGGCGGGCAAATTCTACGGGGCGGTCTTTTACCGTGGCTTCGGCATCTTCAAGATATACTTGCAGCACGCTTATAGGTGCGCTGTCTATCGCATCGTCGTCATCGTTGCATGATACCAGTCCGGCTGTAACGAATGCGAGGCATAAAAGCCATATATTTTTAAACATTTTCATAATGAAATTCCGTTTTTATTTTGTTTTGCTGATAATTTTAGTTGAACAGGCTTTCTTCTGAAACCTCACGCTCTCCGAACTCATAAGGAACGGTCTGTATGTTGCCGTTGGCGTCGCTCTTGAGATACGGGTTGCGGTTCTGGTCGGTGTCAGAGTAGGGCAGCAGCAGGTTCTTCTCTGTTGCTGTTGCAACACCCTTGCCCGGAGCTACATAGTCTTCGCTGAGTTTGTATTCATGAGTAGAACTGTCGTAATAAGATGCGTTGCGGTTCTGGTTGTTCACGTAGTTTACAACCTCCTGCTGCTTGTAGTATGCACGTCTTACGAGGTCGTACCAGTACTGTCCTTCAAAGGCCAGCTCCATGCGGCGCTCGTGGCGCAGGTCTTCATATGTGAGCGAAGTCTTGGCGTTGAGTCCGGCACGCTTGCGCACTTCGTTGAAGTAATAGAGCGCTGTTGCGTCTGTTGTAGATGCGTTGTTGCCCAGAATAGCTTCGGCAAGGTTGAGGTATACCTCAGCCAGGCGCAGCATGTGGGTGTTGATGCCTGAGCTCTGCTTGTAGCTTACGCCGTTGTCGTCGTGTGTGCCTACAACATACTTCTTGATGTTTGCACCCTGAGAACCGGCATTCTCTGTTACTCCGTAGGTGTAGCCGCCGCCCTTTGTGTACATGTCGGGATAATATTCGCCGTACCATGCAACGCTCTCATGCTTGCGCAGGTCGTTGTTCTCATATTCGGTGAAGAGGTCGTAAGAAGCGTATGTGGCACCTCCCCAGTTGGTTCCGTCTGTAACCATTGTTGACCATCCGAAGTAAGCGGTGATTGTCTGGTTGCATCCCCATCCGATAGCGTCGGTTGAGCCTTGGTTCCACTGCAGCTGGAACATGTCTTCCTGGCAGTTGTTGTTCTCGATCTTGAACAAGTCGCCGTAGTTTGTCATCAGCTTGAAGTCAGACTCGTTGATAACCTTCATTGCGGCCTTGCGCGCAAGTTCAAGATAATAGGTGTTGCGTGTTCCGCGGTTGAAGTCGGTAGCCACGTTGTTGCCGTCATACTGTCCTTCTGTGGTCAGACCGGCCATTGACAGATATACTCTTGACAGCATGCCGTATGCGCTGTATTTGTTGATACGTCCGCTCTCAGGAGATGTTGCGGGCAGGTAGGCAGCTGCATATTCGAGGTCGCGTATTGCAAACTCCATAACGTCAGCTCTCGGGTTTGCCGGTACAACATAGTTGTTTACGAGGTCGCTTGTCCTGGTGTATATTATGGCATTTCCCCAAAGAGATGCGATATACCAATAGGCCACGCCTCTCATGAATCTTGCCTCAGCCACGCCTCTTGTCTTGGCTTCCTCGCTTACAGCAGAGGTAGAGTAGGTGAGGATGTTGTTTATTGTGTTGTTTGACTGTGCAACTACAGAGTAAAGAGAGCCCCATGCGTCAGACAATCCCGGGCTTAACGATGTCTCGTTGAAGTTGGTGTACGGGTAGATATAGTCTGAATACTGAGCCGTAAGGTTGTTGGCACGTCCGTCGCCCATGCCGTAGTAGGCCTTGTCGTTGAAGCTCTGCCATACATAGTTGTAAAGCGGATACATGGCCTTGTCGATAGCTTCGTCGCTGTCGAAGAATGTTTCCTGGTTAGGGCTCGTTGTATTTTTCTGGTCAAGGAAGTCGTCGCTGCATGATGTCAGTGCTATTCCGGCTGTCAGGAGCGAGCCTACTAAGAATATTTTTGTTTTCATTTTCTTTCTTTCTTGTTAAAATTGTTACTTTCTTTCGCAAATACATTTGTGATTATCAGAATGAGATGTTCAGACCGAAGGTGTAGATGCGCGGTGAAGGATAGCGGCCGTAGTCGAGGCCGGTCAGAAGTGCATCGCCGTACATTGATCCTACTTCAGGGTCGTAGCCGCTGTAGTTGGTCCATGTGTAAACATTCTGCAGGTTCATGTATACCTTGACATTTTCGAGCTTGAGCTTTCTTACGAATGACTTCGGAAGCGTGTAGCCCAGCGAAATGTTCTGCAGACGAATGTAAGAGCCGTCCTCAACATAGAGGTCGCTTACACGGTTGTTGGCATTTGTTGTTGATGCGCTCAGACGCGGCAGGCGTGAGCTTGGGTTGGTGACGTAGAGGTTGCGGAAGTCGTCGTCGGGCAGGTTGGGGTCGATGACGCCAATCTGTGCGTAGTCGGCTGCGCTCTTCAGCAGGTTGCTGTTTACTCTTACGTCCTCGATGTCGCGGCGTGTATAGTTCAGAATGTCGTTGCCGTAGCTGCCGCTGAAGAATATGGTGAGGTCGAAGCCTTTGTAAGAGAATGTGTTGCCGATACCGTAAGTGAAGTCAGGCTGCGGGTCGCCGATGAACGTACAGTCGCTGTTGTTTATCACGCCGTCGCCGTTGATGTCTTCAAATATATAGTCGCCAATCCATGTCTTGTCTTCTCCGATAGAGCTTCCTTCGGGCAGTGCCACCGGCTTGACGTTGCCGTCCTTGTCTTTATAGTAGAAGTCTTCTGCCTTCTCGAAGCGTCCGATAACCTTGTAGCCCCAGAACTGTCCTACAGGCTTGCCTTCAACAGTTCTTGTAACAGTGTTGTTCTCGCTTCCTGTCATGAAGGTCTTGTCGATGGTTGCACTTTCTGTGTCGAGCTTGAGCACCTTGTTGCGGTTGAGTGAGAACACGAAGTTGCTGCGCCACTGGAATCCGCCTTTGTCAATGTTTACAGTGTTCAATGTCATTTCGATACCGGTGTTGCGCAGAGAACCTACGTTCTTCCATGGGTTAGAAGCTGCGCCCTGTCCGTATGATCCGAGGTACTCAGGCAGAGGAATCTGCAGCAGCAGGTCCTTGGTCTTCTTGTAGTACCAGTCGAAGATAAACTCGATGCGGTTGTCAAAGAGGTTGAGGTCGAGTCCTACGTTGTATGATGTTGTAGTCTCCCATTTCAGGTCTGGGTTAGCTGTGTTGGCTGTAAGCACACCAGTTCCCCATGGCGTGGTCTTTGAAGACAGCAGAGCCATGTAAGCCCAGTCTGATACGTTCTGGTTACCTGTAGAACCCCATCCGAGGCGGAGTTTGAGGTTGTTGATAACGTCGCTTGTGCCGGCCATGAACTTCTCGTTAGAAACTCGCCATGCAAGTGCTGCTGACGGGAACCATCCCCAGCGGTTGTTCTTTGCGAAGTGAGAACTACCGTCGCGACGCAGTGTCGCTGTGATGAGGTAGCGGTCGTCGTATGAATAGAATGCACGTCCGAAGTAAGAGAACAGAGAGTTGTCGTTCTGTGTACCTGTACCTGTTGAGGCTGTTATGTCACCTGCCGACGGGTCGTGGGCGCTGTTTGTCAGGAAGCCTGTAGCCGTGCTCACCTGTGTCTCCCAGTGAGAGTTGCTCATTTCCTGACCGAGCATAACGTTGATGCTGTGAACCTTGTTGAAAGTGTTCTGATAGGTAAGGATGTTTCTCCATGACCAGTATTTGGTGTCTGTCTTTGTCCATTTACCGGTACGTGTAGAGTTTGTCAGGGCACCGAACTCATAGTCGGGCTCATAATAATAGAACTTGTTGAGATTATAGTCTGTTGAAAGCTCTGTCTTGAAGGTGAGGCCCTTCATCAGGGTTGCCTCGAGGCTTCCGTTTATACGGAAATTCATCTTCTTGTTGTAGTTCTCTCTGATAGATGCTATGGCCACGGCATTTACAGGCATGTAAACGTCGTCCGGACCGTCGAAGCTTCCGTCAGGGCTGGTAACAGCTACTGAAGGCTGCTGGAGCAGGGCATTCATGATGACGTTGTTGTCGGCACCTACTTCCTGCTTTGAGTCAGTCAGTGAGAAGCTCAGGCTGGCTTTGAGCCATTTCTTCACCTGTGCGTCAGTGTTGCCGCGCAGAGTAAGACGCTTGAAGCCTGAACCTATGGCTATACCGTCCTGGTTCATGTATCCTCCGCTTATTGCGTATGTCGCATTCTGTGTTCCGCCCGTAACAGATATGTTGTGGCTTGTCATCAGAGCGTTGCGGAACAGGGCGTCCTGCCAGTCGGTTCCTTCGCCAAGAGCGTCGGGATTTACGAATGCGTCGTTATATTCAACGATGCCCTCTTCGGCGCGTGCGTTGTGGTGTATGGCATACTCACGCAGGTTCATCATGTCGAGCTTCTTTGCCATTTCCTGCCAGCCGATGTAGCCGTCGTAGGTTATAGTGGCTTCGCCAGACTTACCTCTCTTTGTGGTAATCATGATGACACCGTTAGACGCTCTTGCACCATAGATGGCTGTTGCAGAGGCATCCTTGAGCACATCCATTGACACGATGTCGCTCGGGTTGATGCTGGCAAGCGGGTTGTTACTTGACAAGGGGTCGTTGCTGTCTGCTCCCTGTGCGTCAACCACAACACCGTCGATGACGAATATAGGCTGGTTGGTTGCATTAAGAGAGTTGACACCACGTATGCGGATACTTGTATTGGCACCAGGAGTACCTGAGTTTGCCTGAATCTGCACACCTGCAGCACGTCCCTGCAGCACCTGGTCGATACTTGTAGACACGGTCTGCTCTATGGCCTTGTCGTTGATTGACACCATTGAACCTGTTACGTCTGATCTCTTCATCGTTCCGTAACCGATGGCCACAACCTCGTCAAGCATCTTTGAGTCTGGTTCGAGCTTTACGTTTACTTCTTTCTGATTTGTAACCTTTACCTCCTTGTCGGAATATCCGAGGTAGGTGAACGTTACAACTGATCCGGGACTTACCTTTAATGTGTATTTTCCGTCAAGGTCAGTTATTGCACCTGTGGTCGACCCCTTAACCTTTACTGTTGCTCCGATGATAGGGCCGTCGTCATCGGTAACAAGACCCGTGATGGTTACTGTGTTCTGTGCAAATGCCCAAATAGGGAAAATGCTCATCAGAATCAGTAAGCCCAGAGTCTTACATGCTTCTTTTGCGCGTTTCATGATTAATTGTTTAAAATTGTTTGAATTTGGTAAAGTTTTCAACGCCACAAAAGTATGAATTTATGTTTAAAAGTGTATTAATTAATGTTTCAGCAACGTTTCTTAATGTTGCAGACGTGCTGATTTGTGTCGTTTTAGCGGCTTTTTACTCTCTTTTTTGTGTTTTCTTGTTAATAATATGATTTTTTATCTATTTTTCATGTAGGCTGGTCATATTTTATAGTTATATGATTTTGACCGTTGTTTACGCATGCTGATTGTTTCTATATGTTAAAAATATTCTTTGCGGCAGCCATGCTTTTTTGCCGTTTCCGGTTATCGTGTGTTCTGTCTATGCTGTGCTTTGCAACATGAAATATGTAGGGACGCACGTTTTTCAGTTGCCTTTTTTTGAGTAAAAACCGCATGCCTTTTATGCTTTTACGCCTGCCGTTGTCAGGCTCATGTCCGTGCCTGCGTGGTTGTATTTTTACGTTTTGTTCATGCTTATTCCTGCATGCAATAATGACCACTCTTTATTTTGAATGACAAAACTCTATGGCTTTTGCGTAAAAAAGCGGTCACTTTTGCATCAAAAGTGGCCCGTTTACGACACGTAAACCGGCCACTAACAGTTCGAAATATAACAGCTGTTGTTTGGTTAATAATTTTCTTGCAGAATAACGCTGGATATTTAAAATGTAACAGAAATAGGTGTAAATGGTTATAATTTTTACGCCTGTTTTTAGGTGCCGCCCGAAAAAGCCTTTTATCCGCCTGTGCAGTGATTACGCAACAGAATTGAATTGCTGCATCAGTCAGGTTAGAGTTGAAAGTAAGGGGTATAATATAATAAGGTGTACGGGGCAATCGTCTGACGGGGCATGACCGATAGGGCATAAAAAATACTCTATATTCGCCCTTCAGGATGTCCTTATGGCGTATATAGAGTATTTTTCTGTCGGCCGCTTGCAGGCCTTATTTTTATTGTGAAGCCTTAACCATCTTTGTCTGACGGCAGACTCTGCAGCCTTTTTTAAATTTGCTTGGCTGTTCCCCTTGTCAATACTTATACAGCTTGACGTGCAGAATCTTATATTCGCCTACAGATATGCGGGCGTGGCGTCCCTGATGGCTTTGGTCTCCGTTTTCTCTTCTCAGATATTTCAGCGTTCCGTCTTTGTTTATTGCCACCTCATCCACGTAGCCTATGCCTGCACGCATTCCTTTAAATTTAGGCTGCGCTTCGTTCTGCGTGCCCGTGTTTTGGCCATTCTGGGCAAATCCGTCTTCGCCAAGTATCTTTTTTTCTTCTTGTTCCTTCTCGCTGTTGGTCGCAAATTCTACAACGATGCCGTTGCCGGCTATGATGTAGTCCATGTCTGCCAGCTTTATTATAATGCCTCCGCCTTCGGGCCATTCAGAGCCGTCGGTGGCGCGAGGGTCCCATGGCAGTGTGAAGTTGTGGCGGCATGTCAGCGTGATGTCGCCGTCTACGATGACGCGTTCGCGGTCGTTGCCGTCAAAGAGCAGTCCGTGTGTCTGGCCCTTGCCCTGATATTTCAGCAGCAGCGGCGACAGCTCTTCCAGCATGGCGTAGCTCTCCTTTATGCTCTTATGGTCGTCGGCAGAGCCGTGGTCTATGTCGAACGGTGAGAAGCCTATGGCGTCGTGCTCGCCAAAGGCGTACAGCGCACGCACACCACTGTTGCGGCAGAAGCGCGACTCTGGTATAAACAGCGGATTTTCAGGCTGCTTGTACTGGTCGGCCCAGCTCTTGAAGCCTGTGTCGTAGATGTCAGGAGCAAGGATGTCTATGCTGGGTGCGGCGCAGTGCCACAGGTCTACAAGGTGTGCAAGCGGCCCAGCCGACGGATATTCGCCCGGCTTGCGTCCGCGGCTGTTGAGCGCAGCGTTTACATAGAGGGGCATGTCGCAGATGCGGCGGCCCTCGAGAGCCAGCTGTTCAACATATTTTGCATGATAGTAGGCCATGAACACTTCGTCGGCATATATGTCTGTGCCAAACACCTGTGCCCATGTGGCGCCCTTCTTCAGCCTGTTGTTTATAGCGTTGTGGCTGTCTTTTGTCCATTTCTCTGAGCCTGTGAGCATTTTCAGCAGGTGAGGGTGCAGCTTTTTCCCGTTGCTCCTTATATATTTTATAAGGTCTTCGGGCACGGCAGAGCTGAAAGCCTTTTGTGCCTTGTCCGAGTAGTCGCGTGCGTCCTCGAGCATGCCGATTTCGTTTTCAATCTGCATCATTATCACCGTGTTTCGGCTGCTGTCGGCCTCAGATATGAATTTCATCAATTTGCTGAAGGCGTTTTTGTCTGCCTGCAGTATGTTGTCTGAGAATGCGCTGGCAATTTCAAGAGGCTTTCCGCGGCGTGTCATTGCGCGCGGATATTTCCTGGTGTTTTCCTTGAACCATAGCGGTGCATAGCAGCTCATGGAGTTTTTCCATGCTCCAAACCAAAGGAATATTACTTTCAGGTCGTTTTTGCGTGCCTGTTCTATGACAGTTTTCGGCAGCGAGAAGTCAAACTTGCCTTCCTCCGGTTCGATGAGGTCCCATTGTGCCGGCACAAGCACCGTGTTGAGTCCGCGTTCCTTGCATGTGCGCATCACGCTTATTATGTCTGCCTCGCATGTAGCGGCCGAGTTGCTCAGCTCTCCGCACAGCAGGAGCATGGGCTTTCCGCCTACTGTTATTTGTGTGGCAGTGCCCTGTTTCTGCAGCTTTGCCTGTGCATGGGCTTCGCTGCCGCAGAACATGACCATCATGGCCGACAGGGCTGCGGTGCCTGCCAGATAAGTTATTTTGTTCATTGTATGTGCTTGCTATTTTGTTATTTCCTGTTTTGAGAATGTCTGAAAATATTTAAGGCACGTGTCGCGCCATTCTTCGGCGTTCTCTACCTGTTCGGCCATTTTTTTGCTTACTTCCATAAAGCGCTGTCTGTCTACATACGGCTCCATCTTGCTCCAAGTCTCGGCAAATCTCTTTGCCTCGGCCACGCCGCGGTTGTAGTGGGCGCAGAGGCTCTGCCATAGCGTCGTGCCGTCTTTCATCTTGTGATTCCAGCTTACGTGGTGGAACCACAGCAGATATTCCTCGGGACAGGTGTTGATGTCGTTGTATATGCTGTCGAACGGATGGCGATACTGGCTTACGGCCTTTGTGCCGTTCATTGTGCGGTCGAAGCCGATGCCGGTGCTGTCGGCCTTATGATAGTATACGGGGCACCATTCTATCGGATATTTTGGATAGAAGCCCTGTGGCTCAGGACCATAGTGGTGGTCGGCCTTGAATATGTGGTGCAGTCCGAGCGGCATCATATAGTCTACACAGGCTTCGCGGCTGCTCATCATAACTTCCTTCATCGGGTTGATGAAAGCTGTGTCGTGTGTGAAAGTCTGTTTGAGCCATTCGTCTGCAATCTGTTCTGACGACAGGGTAGGGTCCCATGCCAGTCGGCCAAAGGCATACCAGTTGGCCTGTGAGAAATGGTGGCCGCACCAGTTGGCGTCATCGCCCGTGTTGGCCACTCCTGCAATGCCGATAAGCTGTTTGGGGCTTACAAAGCTGAAAAACTCTTTCCACATCGGTGCCAGGTACACAAGGTGGCGGCTCTGTCCGAGATATTCCTGCGTAATCTGCAGCTCTGCCATCATCGGTGTATGCTTAATCTGGTCGAACAGAGGAGCATAAGGCTCGCGCGGCTGGAAGTCGAGCGGACCGTTCTTTGTTTGCAGAATAACGTTGCTGCTGAACTTTCCGTCGAGGTCTTTAAACTCTGTAACAGCCTGCATTACGCGGTCTTCGCCCTCATGATTACCGTAAACGAAGCTGCGCCATATGACTAGTCCGCCGTGCGGGGCAAGAGCTTCTGCAAGCATGTTGGCTCCCTCGGCATGTGTGCGGTGATAATCGCCGGGGCCGGGCTGTCCTTCTGAGTTTGCCTTTACGAGGAAACCTCCGAAGTCGGGTATCTCCTTATATATTTCGTTTACCTTGTTTTTCCACCATGTGCGCACGCCTTCGTTTAGCGGGTCGGCTGTCTTCAGTCCGCCCTCAGCCATTGGCGACGCAAAGTTCACCGAGAGATAAACCTTTATTCCGTAGTCGCGGAACATATCTGCCAGCACCTTTACCTTTTTTATATATAAGGTGTTGAGCATCTTGGGCGAAGCGTTCACGTTGTTTATCACCGAGCCGTTGATGCCTATCGACGCGTTTGCGCGGCAATAGGTAGTGAGGCGTTCTTTCAGGGCAAGGCTCATCGTGCCTTTGTCGCCGTTGATTTCGTCCCACTTCCATATGCTCAGGCCCGCATATCCTCGCTCTACAGACCTGTCAAGATTGTCCCAATGGTTGAGTATGCGGTATTTTACGGCAGGATTTTCCTTTATGTTGATGTTGTCAACAGGCATACCGCTGTCCTGCAGGCGCAGCAGTTCGTAGGCTCCGTAGAGCAGTCCGCAGCTGTTTTTCGCCTTTATTGTTATGTGGCCGTTGCTCTTGTCTGTTGTTATCTCGAAGCCTTCTTCGCCGGTTGCCGTCTTGTCTTTTATCAGGCTTACCGGTTTTCCGTGCCAGTATGTGGCAAGTTCTCTTGTGGCTATTTTAGCCGTGTTCGACTTGTCTTTAGTCGTGATTTCACACAGGTCGCTGTTGCGTTGGCTTCTCAGCCAGAGGCGTGAGCCGTCTTCTGCATATGCAACGCATGTGATTGCCGCCATTAGCAGGGCGGTTAAAAATGTCTTTTTCATGATTCCTGTTTTTGCTCTGTATTTTCGTTATGCTCTTTTTTAGCGTATTCAGTAGGCGACATGCCGTAGCGTTTCCTGAACACGGTAGAGAAGTGGGTCTGGTTGTTGAAGCCTACGGCATAGGCCACCTGAGTGACGTTTATCTTCTGCTCCCTTATCAGTCTTGCAGCCTGTTCCAGTCTCAGATTACGGATAAACTCGCCGGTTGATATTCCGGTTATTTCCTTCATCTTGCGGTGCAGCTGTGCGCGGCTTATGCCAACGTCTTCAGCAAGACTCTCAACGTTGAAGTCGGGGTCGGATATATGCTCGTTTATCGACTTCATGATGCGGTTCATCAGCTGGTCGTTGTTGCCCTTCACCTCTATCTGTTCAATCTTGTCCTTCTGTTCCTGTGCGCCCGAATATTTTCCGCGCAGCCTTCTTACGTTGCTGATAAGATTGTCTGTAAGTATGTGCAGCTCAGACATGTTGAACGGCTTTGCCAAGAAGGCGTCTGCGCCTTTCTTGAAGCTTTCGAGCCTGTCGGCAACGTCAGATTTTGAAGTTAGCAATATCACGGGGATGTCGTTTATGCGGCTGTTGGTCTTTATCTTCTTCAGCAGCGTTACTCCGTCCATCTCCGGCATCATGATGTCTGAGACAACGATGTCGTAATGTTCTTTCAGCAGGGCGTCAAGGGCTTCCACGCCGTTGGGGAACGTGTCTACCTTGTACCATTCGCTCATCTCATTCTTTATGTACTGCCTCATTTCCGCATCGTCGTCCACCACCATCATCCTGCAGTTGGTGTATGTGGGCTTTTTAGACAGCATGCTGTTTGAGTTGTCGTCTTCAGGCGAAATTATCTCTTCGGGTTTCAGATGGCTGTTGCCTTTGGGTATACTTATCGTTATCTGTGCGCCCTGCACGTTGTCTGTGCGGTTGGCTGCCTTAATCGTGCCTCCGTGCATTTCGGTTAGCGTGCGGCTCAGGTTGAGTCCTATGCCGGTGCCTTCAAGGCTGATGCCGCGGCTGTTTGGTTCCTGATAGAAACGCTCAAACAGCTTGTCGGTGTTCTTGTTCTTGAAACCCATGCCTGTGTCGAGCACGTCTATTGTTACATGCTGTTCGTCTTCTTTCAGACGTATGGTTATGCTTCCGCTGTCGGGCGTGAACTTGAAGGCGTTCGACAACAGGTTAGATATAATCTTGTCGAAGTTTATCTTGTCTATCCACGCATAGCATGAGCCTGCCTCATGTTCGAAGTTGAATATGATGTTGTGCTGGTCGGCATTATATCTGAACCTTGCGCAAACATCATTTATATATGTTGCCATTTCCGTCTTTTCGCAGTGCAGGTGCATCTGTTTCTTGTCAATCTTTCTGATGTCAAGAATCTGGTTGACAAGCAGCAGAAGCCGCTGTGCGTTGCGGTCGATGGTCTTTATGTCGTTCAGGCTTTCGGCATCGGTCAGTCTCGACTTCAGCTTGTTGAGAGGGCCGAGGATAAGTGTCAGCGGCGACCTGATGTCGTGGGTCGCATTGATGAGGAACCGCATCTTGGTCTCTTCTAATTCTTCGTTCTTGCGGCGCTTGTAGTTTCTTGCGTATAGGTAGATGCCTGTGGCTATTACCATTATGTATATAATCCATGCCAGCGTTGACGCATACCAGGGCGACAGCACTTTTATGGTTACTTTCTTAGTGCTCTTAGATACAGCACCGTTGGCTGTAGCCCTTACCTCAATCTCGTATTTGCCTGGTTTTAGTTTGTTGAATGATATTGCGTTTGTGCCTTCCGGTATGGAAATCCAGTTCTCATTGTCGTTAATCTTATATTGGAATGTAATTTCATCAGTATATTTGAAATTGAGCAATGAGAACTCCAAAGAAAATGTATTTTCATCATACGGCACAACAAATTTATCAGAAAAACAGCTCATCTCCTTGCCGTCGAGGATAAAGTTTGTCAGATAAATCTGTCCAAGCTCCATCTTTGTGTTCTTGATGTCTTTCGGGTAAAATACGGTTATGCCGTCGTCGATGCCGAATACAATTCTGTCATCGCTGAAATGTGCTGCGGCTCCACCGATGTATTCCTTTGTGGCAAGTCCGTTTCCGCGTATATGGCTGATAAATGTCTTTTGTTTATGGTTATACTGCCAAATGCCCATGGCGGTGCTCATCCATATGTCGTTGTTATGGTCGAACACTATGCTGTATATAAAATTGTTTTGGAGCTGTTTTGGCGAGTTTGGAAATGTGTAAAGTGTATGTCTCTTCTTGTTGTAAACATATAATCCAGTATTTGTGCCAAGTAAAATTTTACCGTCTGCCGTTTCGTTGACAGACAGGCATTGTATATTCTTGAAACGTTTGTCTTTTATAACATTAAAGTTAAACGATTTAGTATCCATTACGGATATTCCATTTGTCGTTCCAATCCATAGAAGTCCATCTCTGTCAATATACAGCGTTTTTATCCAGTCGTTGCACAGCACACCTTTACCCTTGTCTTTATCTCTCATGCTGAATTGTATTGTCGAACAGTTTTGAGTGTTATAGACACAGAGACCTTTACTGTAGTTGCATATATAGAGGGTGCCTTTTCCGTCGTCTGTGATATAGTTTAGTCCCCATCCGTCGTATTTTGCTTTCTGATGATATTCTCCGGTATAAGGGTTATATGAGTAAAGTGTGGTTTCGCTGCATAGCCAATAGTTTCCTTGCTTGTCCTTGTATATGGTGTTTGCTCCTGCCGGCGATGTTGGATGAGATGTTATGTTGCCATTTTTATCAAATTTATAAACACCGGTTTTCTGTATTGTTACAAAGATGTCGCCATTGTGTCCGGGGGCAATGGACGATACGCTGCTTCCTAACAAGTAGTTGTGTTGTGAGAAAGTCCAGCTGTTAAAGGCATCTTTCTTTTGTGAAATCATGTAAATACCTTTCTTATAGCAGCTTATCCATATGTTTTTGTCTTTGTCTTCATACATGTTGTTTACATTTGCTGTAGACAAGTCAAATGTCGAATTTTTATCTTTATACGAAATAAGTTTACGGCTGTTTCGGGGTATTATCATCATACCTTTGCCTGATGTACCGATCAGGATATTTCCATTGCTGTCTAATATTGCTTTTCGGATAGAGACAGTCCTGTTAAGTTCACTCATATCGAAACCGGCATCATGTATGGTTCCGTCTTTATATCGATATTCAAGTATGCCATACATGCATACGATATAAAAACTTTTAGCGCCATTCTTTATAAAGCTAATAGCAGGACCATGGCTAAGTTTAAAATCTTTGAATTGTACAGGAACTTTTTCTTTGTTCAGAATAATTCTTGTTATTATTGGCAGATGACTGTTTTGCCATATGTTACCCATGTCATCTTCGAATATTCTGCTTTTATAGTCGTCATTATGACTTTTCCAAAAAGAATTATCCTTAATGATTTTATCTGTGCCTTTGGATATTTTATATAATCCGTATCCGGCAGTGGCAATGAGAATGTCGCCATTGCTCATTTCGAGAATTGTTTCTATTCTTGGTGTGTTGCCGTCTGGACAATGATATCTTTTAAAATCGTTGGTCTTGTAGTTGTATTTCATCAAGCCTTTCTCGCTTCCAATCCAAAATTGCCCTTTTTTATCAACTAAGAAAGATGTTATGTCATTGCTGATTATAGACGTACTGTCGTTGATGTCTGTGAGGTAATGTGTAAATCTGTAACCGTCGAATTTGTTAAGCCCATATTCTGTTCCTATCCATATAAATCCATATTTATCCTGAATTATACATGTTGTCTTGTTACTGGCTAGACGTTCAGACGTATAAAGGTGTGAACCGCTGTCGGCTATTGCCAACAACGATACACACAAATATATAATAAAGTAAATAGCAAGTTTAAAGTTTTTCATATCCGTATGTTGTATAACTACAAAAATAACGAAAAAATCTTAACCGCCAAATTGTTTTATGTTTTATTTGCCTTTATTATGATTACATCGTCCTGAACTTCTCAGATTCTTTCATGTGCAGATATGAATTTTTGTATCCGCCCATGTCTATAACGATTTTTTCAAATACGATGCCCGGATCGTTGGGCGTTATCTTTATTTCATGCATGTTGTCGCTTGTTTTTCCGAGCGGCAGTGTTATTACGCTCTCAACAACTCTGCGGGCAACAGTGGGGTAGTAGACCGTATAGATGTTCTCCGGACTTTCGTTCAGATCCTTGTTGAAGTTTATTGTTTTGGCTTCGCTGCCGTCAATACTGATGTTATAGGTCAGTCCGCCTTTATTGAGGAAGTCGAGAGTTGATTTCACTACGACATATACCTTAACATCGCCAGTGTATTTACCGTCTGTAACGAATTTGTATGTCAGTCCGGCGCCTTCAACCTCCTTGTTGTATGGCCTTAATGATATTCCGCTCAGAGTCCTGCCCATAAATGGAATTACCATCCACTTGGCATCTTTGGCATCAGCCTTGCTGTAAAAATGTTCTGCCTCTATGGCTGCATAGCCGTTGCTTGCCTTGTGTATGAAGCCGCCTTCGGCGTTATTTTTTGCTATTCTGAACACTTCGGGCAACATGTCTTTCTCAAAATCGTCGTTCCAGCTGGTGTAGCCAATGTGCTTCTGGATCATCATGCCGTTCCATTTTCCGCCGGCAATCTCATGATTATATTGCGCGCACAATACAGAGTCGCGTCTGAAGGCTTCTTCCACTTTGTCGGCCCATTTATTTGCATCAGGGTCGTTGTTTTTGTATAGCTTGTGGTTCATGGCCTGTGCGAAATACATCTGGTAAAGGTTGCCCATGGCCTGTATGGGGAACAGGATTATCTCGCGGTATGTGTCCTTATATTCATCTTTCAGTGTGATAAACTGTCGTAGTGCTTCTGCTTCCAGTTTCATATAGTCGTTGACAACCTTTTCCCATTCGCCGGTTTCAAGGTTATATGTGTTGCGGTCAAGCATTTCTGCCGTGATTCTTCCGTTGTACTTGCAGCAGAGGTTAAGCAGGCGTGCGGCTTCTTCTGCCTGTTCGTCGCCAAACTGCTGTTTACAGAAGTCGAGGGTGTGGTCGGTTATGTTGGTTTCGTTATATCTCTTTGGATTCCATGCCATGTCGAGGAACAGGCTTATAGGATATTCCATAGGTTTCAAGTCGCCTACGTTTAATATCCAGATGCGGTCTATGCCGTATTCAGAAGCCAGCGAGAGCTGTTCCCACATATTCTGTGTGGGTGTTACGTTTATCCATTTTGAATTTCTCGGTGCGCCAACGTAATCAACGTGGTAATACAGACCCCAGCCTCCGGCACGTTTTGCTTCTTTTGCGTTTGGCACGCGTCTTACGTTGCCCCAGTTGTCGTCACACAGCAGTATGGTAACGTCGTCCGGCACCTTCATGCCTTTGTCGTAATAGTCCATAACCTCTTTATACAATGCCCACATCTGTGGGGTCTTGTCTGCCCGCTGCTTCGTAACGTCACTGATTATCTGTCTTTGATTGCGTATTATCTTTTCGAGCAGTGCTACGTCAGACTCCTCGCTCATTGCCTCGTCACCGTCGCCTCTCATGCCGATGGTTACAATGTCTTCTGTACCCTGTCGTCTTTCAATTCCTTCCTTAAAGAATTTGTCAAGTACTTCCTGATTTGTGTTATAGTTCCACTTTCCGTATTTGTCACGGTTACGTGCCCATTCCTGATGGTTGCGTGCCATGGGCTCATGGTGCGATGTGCCTATAATCACTCCCATCTCGTCTGCAGTCTTGCTGTTAAGTTCATCGTCAGCGTAGAAGGCCCATCCCCACATGGCCGGCCATAGCAGGTTACCTTTCAGGCGGAGTATAAGTTCGAACACTTTTGCATAGAACTCGTGGTTGCCGTATTCTGTGCCAAAGGTGTTCTTCACCCATGTTGTGAGGCATGGAGCTTCATCGTTGAGAAAAATTCCACGGTATCTTACAGCCGGTTCACCGTCCGTATAGACACCTTTTTTTATATATATATGTTTGTGCTGTTCGATAGGAGTGTCTGCCCAATAGTACCATGGCGAGACGCCAATCTGTTTTGACAGTTCATAAATCCCGTATATCGTACCTCTTCTGTCGCTGCCGGCAATCACCAGCTGGCCGTTGTCGATGGTGATGACATACATCTCTCTCTTTCCCTTCAGCTGCTTCATGTCGTTCTTGCGCTGTTTCATTATTTTGTCTATGGCAGCAGAGTGGCCTATTGTGCCTACAATGATTTTTGCGTTGTTGCTGTTTGTGCTGATCTTTACGTCTGCTCCACAAACTTTGTTGATGTCAGTTGACATGTTGCGTACAGCCGTCATCACACCCTTACAGTCGTTTTGGTCAACAAATATAGTCACTTCATTGTTCTGGTTCAGCAGCATGTCGCCTGCCGAAAAACTGATAAAGCTATTTGCACTAAAAGCTTTTAATGATGCAAAAAAGATAAAGAATACAAATGCTGTAACTACTTTATTTTTCATATTACTAAGGTTTTTTATGCAAAAATACTTACGTAAATATAAAAAACCTAATTTATTTGTTGTAAATAGTTGCCGATGATACGAATTGAAACGCAATGGTAACGAAAATAATCCCCATTTAGAAAACAATGGAGTATTTTTGCAATTGATAAATAATTTTGATTTTGTATAAGCCTGACTGATGTCTGCTTTTTCATCAAGGCTGTGACACCGACGGCTTGTTTCTTTAATATTTAATAACATGAAAAAGTTTTTTATTGTTGCTCTGTTGAGCATTGCAATGAGTGCCAATGCCGGTAATGATGTTAAGGATAACCGGTGGACCGGCACATGGGCAGCGGCACCTCAGCTTGCTGCCGGAAAGGATATGCCTGCCGAGACCGACTTGTCGGGCATGTCGTTGCGTCAGATTGTGCGTGTTTCGGTTGGTGGAGATGTCTTGAGGCTTCAACTTTCAAACGAATACAGCAAGACGCCTGTTGAAATCAAGTCGGTTTACATCGCAGATGCAGAAGATTCGTGTGTTATCGACAAGAGTTCGGCAAAGTATCTTACTTTTGGCAAGAAACGCAATGTTACCATTGAAGCCGGCAAGGCTGTAATGTCTGATGCCGTTAAGTTTGACCTTAAACCGCTGCAGCGCCTTGCCATAACAATAAATTATGGCAGCACGCCTTCAGAAGCCACATCACATCTCGGTTCGCGTACAACGTCATATATTATTAAAGGTGTGTCAAAGCCCGGCAGCGATTTCTCAAAAGGAATAAAGGTAGACCACT
This sequence comes from Xylanibacter sp., assembly GCF_057607445.1. Lineage (NCBI taxonomy): Bacteria > Pseudomonadati > Bacteroidota > Bacteroidia > Bacteroidales > Prevotellaceae > Xylanibacter > Xylanibacter sp. Next base: position 113,579 of record NZ_DBLZAX010000005.1, read on the forward strand.
GGTACAATATTTCAGCAATAGATATTTGCGGAAATGAAAATAGTGCAGTGGCCGTGTTGGGTAACTCGATAACAGACGGTAGAGGAAGTACTACAAATATGCAGAACCGTTGGACAGACATCCTGGCAACAAACCTGCAGGCCGGCGGAAAGAACCTGGCTGTGCTTAACCTCGGAATTGGCGGTAACTGTGTGTTGAACGGCGGACTCGGTACGCCTGCCATGCAGCGCTATGACAGGGATATCCTGGCACAGAGAGGCGTTTCGGCTGTGGTGATTTTTGAGGGTGTCAACGACTTGGGTTCTATCAACGGCAACAGTGAGGCTATGGCAGCCAAGCTTATTGAGGCTTATCAGCAGCTTGCCAAGAAGGCACGCGAACGTGGATATAAGGTATATGGAGCAACGATAACTCCTTTTGCCGGACATTCTTATTTTACATTCTTCCGTGAGGCTGCACGACAGGCAGTGAACGAGTGGATAAGGACGAGCGGAACGTTTGATGACGTGATAGACTTTGACAAGCTTATGCGCGATCCTTCAGAGCCTTCAAAGTTAAAGGCAGATTTGCAGGACGATTGGCTGCATCCTAATGCCGCAGGATATAAGGTTATGGGTGAGTATGCCGCAAAAATAATAAAATAGCATAATTGGTTTACCTTAGTTACAAAACAAATTTAAATTAAAAAAGATGAGTTCAAACACGATGGAAAACGCAGCCTCGAGAGGCTTTTACAAGCTGTCGTGGCTTCAGCGAATAGGTTTCGGATCAGGTGATTTGGCCCAAAACCTTATTTATCAGACCATATCGATGTATCTGCTTATGTTTTATACAAACGTATATGGCCTCGACCCTTCTGCTGCTGCATTTATGTTCCTGATTGTCAGGGTGGTGGATGTTATCTGGGACCCTGTTGTAGGAACCTATGTCGATAAGCATAATCCAAGGTTTGGCAAGTACAGGTCTTACCTTTTGCTGGCCGGCGTGCCGCTTACGGGCTTCGCCATATTATGTTTCTGGGATGGCTTCTCCGGGTCTTTGCTTTATGCATACATCACTTATGTGGGCATGTCTATGCTCTACACTCTGATAAATGTGCCTTATGGTGCGCTTAATGCGTCGCTGACCCGCGATACGGAAGAGATAACCGTGCTTACGTCTGTAAGAATGTTTCTTGCCAACGTCGGCGGACTTGCCGTTGCATATGGCATACCTATGATTGTGGCAACATTATCGCCCGACGGCAAGATAAATACCGTTGAATCAGCCAATGCCTGGTTCGTAACAATGGCCATCTATGCAGTGGCCGGTCTTGTGTTGCTGCTGTTCTGCTTCACTCAGACAAAGGAACGTGTGGTTATGGATAAGAGTGAGACCGACGATGTTAAGGTGAGCGACCTTTGGGTTGAGTTCCGCCGCAACCGTCCGTTGCGCATTCTTGCCTTCTTCTTTGTAACGGCTTTCGCCATGATGGCAATAGGCAACTCTGCCGGTTCTTATTACATGATTTACAACATACACTCTTCAGCCGACCAGCTGGCTTACTTCATGGCTCTTGGTTCAGTACCGGCATTTATTTTCATGCCTATGGTTCCGGCCATCAAGCGCAAGGTTGGCAAGCGTGGCATGTTCAACATCTTCTTGTCTGTTGCCATTCTCGGTATGATACTTATTTATATTATCTCAATGGTGCCGTCGCTCCGTTCACAGATATGGCTGGTATATCTTGCACAGTTTATCAAGTCTACCGGAGTTATCGTTGCCACGGGATATATGTGGGCGCTCGTTCCTGAGGTTATTTCTTATGGCGAATACACTCATGGCAAGCGTATTTCAGGCATCGTAAACGCCCTTACCGGTATATTCTATAAAGCCGGTATGGCTCTCGGAGGCGTTGTTCCCGGCCTTATTCTGGCTTTTGTCGGTTTCGACAAGAACAATTCTGTTTCGCAGACTGCTTTTGCAGAGCAGGGTATTCTTTGGCTTGTAGCTGTCATTCCGGCCTTGCTGTTAGGCCTTTCAATGTTCATAATTTCAAAATATGAGCTTACAGACGAGGTTATTGACAAGATAAACATGGAAATAGAAAAACGTTCAACTGAAAAAGCTTAATATAAAAATGAAACGAAATGTAGTATTTTTGCTGGCATGTATGTTCGCTATGGCAAGTGCATTGCCCGCTTCTGCCGGAAGCACCAAGACTCTTAAAGATGTATTGGGACGTTACTTCCTAGTCGGAGCGGCCATGAATGTTGACCAGATATGGAACAGGACGCCGGATGAAACAAACGTCGTTAAGAATAACTTTAACTCTATTGTGGCAGAAAACTGTATGAAAGGGGAGGAGATTCATCCTGAAGAAAACCGTTTCTTCTGGGACGATGCCGACCGTTTTGTAAAATTCGGTCAGGACAATGGTCTCGCCATTATCGGTCATTGCCTTGTATGGCATTCTCAGCCTCCTGTATGGATGTTTACCGACGAGCGTGGCGACACCGTTTCACGCGATGTACTCATCGACCGTATGCACGGTCATATTTCAGCAGTTGTAGGCCGTTACAAGGGACGTATCTTGGGATGGGATGTTGTAAATGAGATATTTAACGATGACGGCACCTTCCGTAATTCTCCATATTATCGCATAATAGGTCCTGAATTTGTTGAACTTGCATTTAAGTTTGCCCACGAGGCCGATCCTAATGCGGAACTTTATATCAACGACTATTCGTTGGCAAAGCCAGCAAAGCGCGACGCAGTTTGCCGTATTGTCAGAGAGTTGAAGTCGAAAGGCTACCGCGTTGACGGTATCGGAATGCAGTCGCACAACGGACTCGAATATCCCGACCTTGATGAATACGAGAAGTCGATAGACGCCTTTGCTGCCTGTGGCGTTAAGGTGATGATTACTGAGCTTGATGTAAATGTCCTGCCAAATCCTGAAAAGTTTGGCGGAGCAGAGATAAGCCAGAACTTCAAGTATGCTGATGCACTGAATCCGTATAAGAACGGACTTCCCGAGGATGTTGTAAAAGAGTTTGAAAAGCGTTATCTCGACATTTTCAATATCTACTATCGCCATCGCGGACAGATTTCGCGCGTAACTCTGTGGGGTGTTACAGACACACGTTCGTGGCTTAACGATTTCCCCGTTCCCGGACGTGTAAACTATCCGCTCCTCTTCGACCGCAGCAATAAGCCTAAGCCGGTGGTCGACAAGATTATAAAGATCTTTGAGAAATAAGTTCAATAAATTAAATAGAAACAACTTTTAAAATTAATAATCATGAAAAAAGCAAGATATCTTTTCCCGTCTGATTATATGGCAGACCCGTCTGTACATGTGTTTAACGACAAACTGTATATTTATCCGTCTCACGACTGGGATTCAGGTGCTGCGTTTGATGACGACGGCGGTCATTTCGAAATGAAAGACTATCATGCGCTCACGCTCACTGATATAGAGAACGAAGAGGCTACCGACTGTGGCAAGATTCTCGACCTGCAGGATATTCCATGGGCAGGCAGACAGCTGTGGGACAATGATGTCGTTGAGAAAGACGGTAAGTATTATCTTATCTTCAGCGCAAAGGACAAGAACGATGTGTTCCACCTTGGAGTGGCTGTTGCAGACAGACCGGAAGGTCCGTTTAAGCCGCAGGCCGACCATATTCGCGGATCTTACTCGATAGACCCTTGTGTCTTCAAGGATGATGACGGCTCTATTTATGTATATTTCGGCGGACTTTGGGGCGGACAGCTTCAGCGCTATAAGGACAACAAGGCCATGGGCAAGGAGTATCTGCCCGAAGGAGATGAGCCTGCATTGCCGTCAAGAGTGGTTAAGATGACCGATGACGTGCTGCAGTTTGCCGAAGAGCCGAAGCCCGTGCTTGTGGTTGACGAAAACGGCAAGCCGCTTGCTGCCTCTGATCCTCACCGCTTCTTTGAGGCTTCATGGATGCACAAGTTCAATGGTAAGTATTATTTCTCTTATTCAACCGGCGACAGCCACCTGCTGTGTTATGCCGTTGGCGATAACCCTTATGGTCCGTTTACATACAAGGGGGTGGTTCTTGAGCCGGTGGTAGGCTGGACAACTCACCATTCTATTGTTGAATATAAAGGCAAATGGTATCTGTTCCATCACGACTGTGTGCCCTCTAACGACGTTACATGGCTAAGAAGTCTGAAGGTGCTTGAGCTTGATGTCAACGAAGAAGGCGAAATAAAGACAGCAAAAAGCGAATAATCAGGTGTCTGACTAAGCCTGATTTGTATTAGATTATATCAATTATTCTGGCAGGGCCGCAGTGTTGCGGTCCTGTTTTTATATATGTACGGTTTTGCCTTAGGTACGTTTCGTTTGCAGTGCCGGTTATGCTGCAATGCCTTCTTTTTGGCTTTTACATACAGGATATGCTGCGGTTGATGTATGCGAAAATAGATAGGCGTGCTAAAAATGCGTTGTAATAAATAATGGTAAAAATAAGTCTTTTTGATAACGAACGGCCGCATAAATCATAAGATTTGCGGCCGTTCTCGTTTGCTATTATAAAAAAGTGTATTATGCGTTAAAGCTCTTTCAGCTGTAAAATAGTCAATAGAGTTCTCTCTTTGAGTTCTTTTTTCTCCATCTCTGTAAGAGGGGGAATGTTAAATCTGTTGCCTGACAGAATCCTGTCAGCCATTGTTTTAATGTTCTGTTTTTTTGCCATCTTATATTATTTTATAATATGACGGCAAGCAGTTTGTTTTGTACTCTTTATACAGCCTCATTTCTTGCTGCTAAAAAACGCAATCTTAGCAGACTTCTGTGCATGAGGTTACGCACCGACTGATAGTTTATGCCCATAATCTGGCAGATATCGTCATATTTGCGCTGCTCAATATAGTAGAGCTTTATTATCTGCTGCTGCCTGGGCGACAGGCATTTAACATATTCTGTAAGGGTGCTGTTCTTTTTCTGCTCTTCTTCTATGCGCTCCATGTCGTACGTCTCGCTGTCGAAGAGCGGCTTTACGTTGTTATCGTTAATCTCGTTGTCGCAGACATGAGTGTTGTGTCTGAACTCGTCGTTGATTCTGTTCCTTAATGATACATACAGATACGACTCAATGTTGATCACTGATTCAAGTTCACCGCGTTTGGTGTACAACTTGACAAAGACGTCCTGTATGCAGTCTTTAATCATTTCGCGGTCGGAGGTGAATTTGGTTCCGAATGCGAAAAGGTTATCAATTGTTTTGTCGTAAAGTTCGGTAAAGTTAATCATAGGTTTTCTCGTTCTTTTGCTGCAAAATTAGTGATGAACGGCTTAAAAGAATGGGAAAAATTGATTTATAAATACGAAAAACAGGTATTGACGTGTAAAATCAACACCTGTTATCAGTAAATTCTATGATTTCTTATAATCTTTCCAGCCAGTAGGCTGTGTCTTTGGCTTTACCGCTTATTGTGTATGTGCCTGAAATTTTTTCGCTCTTCTTCACAGTTTTTACCAGTCCGCTTTTCGTGTCGACGGCATGCAGTGTGTATTTTCCGTTCTCAACGTTGAGCGTAATGTCGCCTTCGGCATGGGCATATATCACATATCCAACGGCAGGGTTGCCTATCACCTGAGTGGCTGAGTTGCCTTCGCCGCTGATGTAGCTCATCTTTGTCAGGTCGGTCAGCAGTTTGTCGCTGCCTATGGCCACGTTTGGACAAGAGCCTCCGGCCATGAGGATGGCCCAGCCATACTGCGGATATTGCTGCGAGAAGAATGTTACGGCCTTTTCGGGATACTTTGTGCGGTATTCCTTCACGGCATTATATGCCTCGGCAAATCCAGTCTTGCCTACCTTCATCTTGCGCATGAACTGTCGCGGAGCAAGGTTCTTGCCTGCCTCTGGCGCCCAAAGTCCCTTGGTGTTGTAGTGCCAGTATCTTATGTCGATGATGTCTACCACCTTCGACAGCTCCGGATCGGCAAGTATGGCGTCCTGGGCGTCCTTTGTGCAGCTCAGCGCCACCATAGGATGCAGGCCTGTCTCTTTTTCCCATTCGGCTATTGTCTCGAGCCAGAAGCGTGTGAAGTGCAGCGGACCTGTATATTCCTCGCTCAGCAGCTGCACCACGTTGCCCTTGTCCTTGAGGTTGTCGAGACACTGGCGGATGTACTGCTTGTGCAGCGGTCGCAGTATGGGGTTGTTGATGTCGTAGAACTGCTCGGCCATGAATATGCGCTTGTCGCCTGTGAAAGGCACAGGTTCGGGAAAGTCGGTGCCGTTGACATTGTTCACCGGACGCCACGGACAGTCTACCCAGTGGGCTCCTGCCTCGAGTATGTTGTGCTGAAAATAGTTCTGGTTGAACAGCAGTATGCCTTTCTCTGCACCTTTTTCTGCAAACTCGTTGAGTCGCATCCAGTACCATTGGTTAGGCTTTGTAAGGTCGTAGCAGCTCAGGCCGTCCCATGCGGTGCCTTGACCTGTACGGCTGAAAGCCTGCTCGTAGAACGGAGCCCAAACGTCGCCGTCGGCACGGCGCACGCGCTCATGGTCAGTGCGGCGCAGGTCATACCACAGTCCGTAGTGGTGGTCTAAGATGCAGAAGTTGTTTTTGTCGAGATATGTCACCACAGAGTCTATGCGGTCAGTCCAGCCGGTGCCCTCGCGTCCCGGCACGAAGCGTGTTATGGCAGGGCGTGCGCCTTTCTTCACGAAGTTGTCCTTCACGCGTCCGGCCCACCATGGTATCTGGTAGTTGTTGCCCGTTATCAGCTTGCCGTCGGCAGTGATGTGGCCGTTCTCTATTGCAAATTTCATGGCTTTGCCGCCATTTTCAGCCACGTTATACTTGCTTCCTTTTACGCTCTCAATGTCTTTCACGCCTTTGGCCGATGTATTTGCTGTGTAGGGCACAGAGTCTATCCACATCTCCATAGTCAGTCTTGGCTGTGTCAGCGACACCTGTGCCATGATCTGCGCCTGTGCAATCTCAGGACTGCTCGATGCGTTGGTGTTTCTGGGCAGTATGTATCCGTTTATGGCTTCTTTGCCCATGCGCTTCTCGAGCTGTGCGTAGAAGAGGCTGCGCGGCTGCACGTGGTCGTTGCTGCTTGTCCATTCGGCGTTGCCTGTCAGCGTGCCCCAGCATCCGTGTGCGCTGTTGCGGTTGTCGCTGTCGGGCGAATAGCAGTAGAGAGTTGAGCCTGTACACTGCCACATCATGCTGTTGGCCGTGTTCCAGCCCGTTCCAAACTGGAACTGCTCAAGATTCTTGAAGCTTATGTCGTTGCCGTCGATGTTCACAATGTCAAACAGCAGTCCGGCTGCCCATGAGCCAATGCTTCCGCTGAAGCCCAAAGAGTTTTCGCCCTCACATTGTACAAAGGCGTTGGGACCTGCCGCACAGAAGCCTGCCGCAAAGTCGTGTATGCCCTGGCGCGACACGCAGCGCTGTATCAGGGTCTGCTGTCCGCGTGTTATGAACACGCATCTGCGCCATCCTCCTGTTTCAGACACAGGCTCGCCTGCAATGCAGTCTTCAACTGTTATGCGGCTTGTCTGCTTCTGCAAATTTACAGCGCTGCCTGCGAAGTGCCTGAATTCTACACGTCTTACCCAGCAGTCGCGCGCATTGTCAGCCCAAATCGCGTCCCAGCAGTGGTCTTCGTCCTTAGGGTTCCATGAGTTGTGTTCCGACATGAGAGTAAGGTTCTCAACGCCACATTCGCTTATCTCTGCGCTGTTATATCCCGTAACAACGAAGCCCCCGCCGTATTTCTTGTCGAGCGTGGTGGTTATTGGCGCGTCGAGCGTTATGCTGTTGCCGTTTACGGCGCTGACGGTTCTGTCCCATGTTATGTCTATATCTGTGGGTTTCCATCCGGTGTAGTCGAGTCCTCCGCCGAAGTCGTTGCAGCATAGCGACGCTATCCATTCCTTTGTCGACGGCCTTACAATTCTTATACGGCTGCCTTTCTGTATCTTGGCGGCAGATGCCAGCGTCAGCGTAGTGGCTCCGGCCATTGTCTTTTCGCCTGCAACGGCAATGGTGTCGCCTCTAGTCATCTTCATTCCGCCCTCGATATAGAGCAGTGCACCTCTGTCATAGCCCTGCTTTATTATGGTGGTCTTGCCGCGTCCGGCACCTCTTATCACCACTCCCGATGTGCTTATGCGCAGCGGTTTGCTTATTCTGAAAGTGCCTTCGCCCAGCAGTACGGCTCCGCGGTGGCCGTTCTTGTCGGGTTTCAGTGCCGACACGTAGTTGATGGCGCGCTGCAGTTTCTCGTAGCAGTCGGCCCCGTTGCTGCCCACGAAGACAGCGTTTCGTACATCCGGAATGGCTATTTCAGACGCATGATATCCGCATGCCGAATAGTCCATCGGAATGTAAACCTCTTTTTTTGCCTTGCCTGCCATGGCATTAACTGTGCACAATCCGGCTATCAGCAGAATGGCAAGGCAGCGGCTTGTTAGATTTTTTTTCATATCAGATTGACAAATTGTTTGTTTCAGTAATTACCTATACTTACAAAACGACGCGTATGTTTTTTTATTGTACTTATTATTCTGCGCCAATTTTTTTCTTTTAACCCAAATCTGTCATAGAGATTAGGCAGGATTTTTTCGTTTAATATGATGTGGATGGCCGACGGATTTTTCGCAGGTATGGCTGCTTACGTCAAGAACAGACATACGGCAATCCGGCAGAAAAAGTAACATACCCGGCAGAAAGCATCCGTCTGCTTATAAAATCAGACAGTATTCGGTCTGCCGGGATATTCGCGTTTGGGCTTGCAGCAGGCCTCATTATCCAGCCGCGGCTGCCATTGTTGGGCCCTATCAGTGGGGTATGGCTGAGGTTGATTGTTTCTGTGTGATAACATGTTGATATTCAATGCGTTACAAAATGCCGTCTTTTGGCTCTTAAAAGATGCCCTTTTACAATGCAAAAGGTGCCCTTTCGCAGTGCAAAAGGACACCTTTTATATTTTCATCAGCCCCGGCCTTTCTTTATATGTTGCAGAAACTGTCATGCCGGTCCGTCTTTCATACCTTCCGTGCAGTCGCTGTGGCCGCTGAGTCAGAGGTTATTTCATGTGTTCAAGGTCGACAAACTTGCCTCTCACTTTGCGCTCGGCTATCATCTTTATCAGTTTCTTATGGCGTTCAGGTGCAATCCATTTGCGTGCAAATATGTTAGGAATGGCCACGCCGATGGCTATGCCGAGAATAATCAGCGACGCCCTTATGCCGTTATGTATGGCGATGGTAAGCTCGCCGACCACTCCGTGCATTTCTATCAGTGCAAAGAGAGCCCTGTACATGAGCACGCCCGGCACCATCGGGATGACGCTTGGGATAGACAGGCAGTGGTGAGGCGTGTGGAATATGTGAACGGCTTTTATGCAGATGATACTTATGAGCGACGAGCCTATGAGCGAGCCAAGGATGAGGCCCCAGTCGAGTCCCACGTTGCCGTTGCTCGGTCCGAGGTTCACGAAGTTACGCGTGCATACGGCTATTATGCCTCCTGTGGCCACCACCCAGAGCAGACGCCGCGGTATGTTGAATATCATAGAGAAGCCCATGGCCGATATGGCTGCCGCCACGGCATAGGCCAGATAACTGTTGTGTGGCGTCATGCTGAGGTCTTTCACAAAGTTGTCTATGCCGCACACCTTGATGGCTATTACTATGCCGAACGACATGGCCGCCACTATCATGAGCGTGTTGACGGCCCGCGTTATGCCTATGCTGATGTGGCTGTCGAGCATGTCGCTCACAAAGTTGATCAGCGGTACGCCCGGAACGATGAACAGGGCACAGGCCATGAGCGGATGCCAAGGTGTGTCGCTGTGTGTGAAGGGTATCAGTGCCGACGGTATGTGCGACTCAATCACCGGCAGCGAGATGTATGCTGACAGGCATGCCAGCAGTGTGGAGAAAAATGCTGCAAAGGCAATGTTGACGTATTCGTTGGAGCCTGTCGAGTTGAGCCATGCTCTAAGGCGGAAGCCTGCTATGGCTGCTATCGAAGAATAGATAAACGCAGGCCAGTCGCAGCCGAACTGAACGCAGAAGCCGCCGCAGGCCAGACCGGCTCCTATGGCTGTGAGCCACGGGCTGTAGTTGCGCTTCTTGTTCTTTATTCTTTCCAGCTCCTTCTCGTATTGGTCGAGGGTATAGTCCTCTTTGATAGCCCTCCACGACAGTTTGCTTATGGCAGATATGGCGTCCATGTTGATGCCGTGCCTGTCGCAGCGCTGAAATTTAGAGAAAGAATGGGTCTTGTCGCTGAGGTTTACCATCAGCATGTTGTAGGTGATGTGAATGTGCAGCTTCTTTTCCGGCAGGCCCAGATATGCCGCCGTGCGGTCCATGTTGCGTATTATGCGGCTGGTGTCTGCCGAACTTTCCATCAATAACTGACCGGTGCGCAGCAGCAGGTCGAGTTTACGGCGTAACACCTCCAGGGAGTCAGACTGCTGAGTTTCTTCCATAATCTTTTTGCCTTTATTTTAATGAAATTTGACGAATAGTCATACCTATGCTCATTTTCAGGGTGCAAAATTACAAAATATCTATGTAATTAAGGCAAAATAGTCTTTTCATAATATACATTTTGTTTTGTTAGTTGGTGTTTTTTGACTTTTGTTACAAGTATGCCATTCTGATTTTGCCGCATCATGGTTTTGCTATGTGCTGATTGGTGCCGCTTAGGTTGTCTGCAAGGGCAGAAATTACGGTCAAGGGCTGTTGTCTTTCACATGGTATAAAGTAAATTCCATGCAGAATGCATGAATGTGTCGGTAGGGCGGGGAGTGGTGCTGGCTTACGGTGGTAGTCGGCGTGTCTGCGGCTCGTGTCTGATGTTTCACCGTCAGCCTTGTGTATGGGATATAAAAAAGAGGCATGCCATTTGCGGCATGCCTCTTTTTATATAGATTAGCGATGTTTATTCGTCTGCCAGCGGGTCGAATGTTCCGGCTGAACCTCCGTGCTGACTGTCTTCCCAACCGATGGTCTGCTCCAGAGCCTTGTTGTTGTTCTGTGCTCCCTGTGTCAGTCCGAGGAAGTAGTAGCGGGGCAGGAAGTTCATGTAGAGCTTAACCTTGTTCTGGTCGTAAGAGTCGCCCTTCTTGTCCTTGCGAACGAGGTTGTCGCTGTACCATGTCTTCAGAGTTTCCAACTGCGGGTTGAGCTCCTTGCGGAGGTCTACTGCTGCACAGCGTGTTCCGCCGTTCTTCAGCAGCGGGTCGCTGTCGGCTGTTGTTCCGCCGACACCATACTTGTCGGCTACGCGGAATTCCATGTTCTCACGGCGCTGTCCGTTGAGCTGCTTGAAGCCGAGCCATGTACATGTGTTGCCGCCCCATCCTGTCAGTGTCCATGTTGAAGGCGCACCCTCAACCTTTGTTGCACCACCGTCGTAGAGCATCCAGCGGCGAAGGTCGTCGAAACGCTTGCCTTCGTATGCAAACTCTATCTGGCGCTCATAGAGAATGGCCGACATACATGCAGCCTGGTCTGACTCAAGGTTGCTCTGCAGTCCGTAGTTGTTCTCGCCGGTGTAGCCTGCGCGGGCACGAACCTGCTTCAGATAGCTTACGGCGTCTGTCAGCTCGCCAGCACCGCATGCAACCTCAGCAAGGTTGAGCAGCACCTCTGCGTAGCGGAGCTCGATGTAAGGCTGAGCTGAATAAGCAAATCCGCCGTTGCTTGCTGTACCGGTGAAGGTGTACATAGAGTTTGTATTTACATCGTAGTCGTCAGAACGCTTGCGCACGTAAACGCCAGAGCAGTTTGTCAGCAGGTTGTCTGCACCATAGTCGTTTCCGCTCTCAGGGTCGCCCTGGTCGTCGAGGTCTGTATACCATACATAGTTCCAGAGTTCATAGTTCTTTCCGTCGTCATACAGCGGGTTGTTAGGATCAGCCTCCTGAACACTGCTGTTGCCGTTGTAAGCCCAGCGGAAGCCGGGGAATGCGAATGTGCGGTAGAAGCGCGGGTCGCGGTTCATGAACGGATGTTCGCGGTCGTATGTCATAGACGAAACCTCGAGCTTTGTGTAAGTGTCGGCAGAAGCCGGGCGCTTACCGTCAGCCATCGGGAACATGTCTATCAGCATTGCAGAAGCGTTCTTGCCAGAACCTGTTGTGTTCTTCGGACGGATGTAGCGCTCCCAGTTGCTGTTCTTCTGACCGTCGCCGGCCTGTACAGTGTTGTAGAGAGTTACGAACACAGCTTCAGGGTTCTTGTCGCTCTGGTTGAACTGCAGTGCGAAGTCTGAACCGTTTACGTTGTTTGTAGATGTGAACAGACCATAGCCGCAAGAGTTGATAGAGTCGAGCTCGGCCTTCATCTGTGTGTATGCGTTCTTCCAGCGTGTCTCGTCGTTGGCACGGTTGAACAGCGGGCTAGCCCACAGCAGCAGCACACGGCCTTTCAGCGCGAGGGCTGTTCCTGTTGTTACCATACCCCATTCGTCGCTCGACCAGCCGCCGTTCATAGTCTTGTCAGCAAGCATTTTGGCTGATTGGTCAAGGTCGCTGAGGATGAAGTCGATACAAGCCTTTGCTGAACGGCGAGGGTTAACCACACCTTCAACAGGGTCCTGAACCTCAGTTACGATAGGCACACCTCCGTAGTATTTCACGAGGTTATAGTAGCACCATGCACGGAAGAAGTAGAGCTGTCCGAGATATTCGTCCTTCTTCTCCTGTGAGAGGGCGCCGCCTGAGATGCCTTCAATGGCGTCGTTGATGTTGCGGATACGTCCCCATGCGTTGTTCTGAATGTTGTTAGGAGTACCGAAGAAATAGTCAGGAACAGATGTTCCGCTCATTACAGACAGCGGGTTCTGCGGGTCAACGAATGCTCCGAAGCCGCTGTACTCCTCAGTCGACTGTGCCTGAGTGTCGTTGCTTCCTGTAGAAGGATATTGCCATGTGGGGTCGCTGTTCACCGTAGGCAGACACCAGCTGTAAACGTCGTATACACGGCGCAGGCATCCCTCTTCTGTGTCGTAAATACCTGTATTTACGTTATCGTAGTTCTTCTTTTCCTCAAGGAAGTCATCACTACATGATGTGATGGTCATGCTTGCGATGAGGCCAAGTCCGAACACTTTTATTATATTTGTTTTCATTGATAAAATTCTATTAAACGGTTATATTTTCTTAGAATGTAAGATTTACTCCAACTGTAAACTGACGCAGTGTAGGATAAGAACCGTAGCTGCACATCGGATCCATGAAGTTGTCTGGATAAGGATTATAGAAGCTCAGCAGGTTCTGGCCTGTAACGTTTACGCGGGCTGACTGTATACCGATTTTCTTCACGAGGCTTGACGGAATAGTGTAGGCCAGTGTCAGACGGCTCAGTTTTACTCGTGTTCCGCTTATTCTCCAGAACGATGATGTTATTGCGTTTACGCTCTGGTAAGCGAGGTTAGGCAGGCTTCCGTTGCGGTTGGCAGCTACTACGAGGTTGCCGGCTGCATCGTATATGTCCTGATATGAGTACATGTTGTCAACATTCCAGAATGAAGGCATGTTGGTGAACTCGAGGTCGTCTACGCCTGAGCCTGACTTCAGTGCAGAAGCGTCAACGAAGCTGTATCCACCCCATGAAGCGCTCAGCTGGGCTGTGAGAGAGAATCCCTTGTAGTCGGCGCCGAGGTTCATTGTAACGCTGTAAGGATTGTTGCGGTTAGACAGACATACCTGGTCGTTGTCCTTGTCTACCACGCCGTCAGGTCCTGCGTATGTTCCGTCTTCCTGCTGCGGTCCGCGTACATCCTTATATATAAGCATACCCGGGCGAACCTCGTCTTTGCTCATTCCGAGGTAAGATGTGATGTTGTATTTGTCGAAATACTCCTCAATATCCTGGAATGAACGGAACATGCCGATGCACTGCATACCCCACAGACCGATGTCTGTACGTCCGCCGCGCTGTATCTGACGATAGATATAGTCTGTGGCGAAGTCCATGTTCAGCACCTTGTTGTCGCTGTAGCCTGTGTTGAGGCCGATACGGTATTTGAAGTCCTTGCCGATCTTGTCACGCCATGTTGCGCTCAACTCGTAGCCCCAGCTGTCCATCTCGCCAAGGTTTACTGCTGCCGACTGTGTACCGATTGTTCCCTCGATAGCCTGGCTGATGTTCATCAGCATGTCGCGGTTCCACTCGCGGTACATATCGTAAGTAACGCTCAGACGGTTGTCAAGTACGGTGAAGTCGAGACCGAAGTTGGCTTTGTAAACCTTATCCCAGTGAACATCCTTGTTTACGGCAGAGTTGTTCTTGTTGATGGTTATACGGTTCTCGCTTTCGTTAGAGATGCCTGTACCGAACACCGGACCGCGGTTGGCGTCCTGGGCGTAAACCTGCATCCACTGCCATGCGGCTGTGTTGTCACGTCCTGTCATACCGAATGATCCGCGAACTTTCAGGAAGTCTACCCATGGAAGAGCCTCCTTGAACCATTTTTCTTCAGACATTACCCAACCTGCGCTGAATGACGGGAATACTCCCCAATAGTTTACCGGGGCGAATTTCGTTGAAGCGTCAGAACGGATAAGGAATTCTGCCAGATACTTGTTGGCGTATGCATAGTTGATACGTCCGATGTAAGAGAGAGTTCCTGACTCGCTGCGGGTGAAGGTTATAACCTTTGTCTCGCCCTCAGCTGAGTTTGACTGTCCTGTTGTGAAGGGGTAGGGGTCTGAAACCATGGCATAGAGATATTCGCTCTCTGCTTCTGATTTCTCTATTGAGAATAATGCTCCGATGCTGTGCTCGCCGAAGTCTCTGTTATATGACGCCGTAAAGTTCATCTGGTAGTTGTCTGTACGTGTCATAGAGCGGTTCAGCTGTGACGGGTCACCGTTGGCTATTGTATGGGGCAGCAGGTTCGCCTCTGTGATAAACTGGCTGTAGTCCTGACCTTCTACCGGAGTATACAGGTGGCTTCCGCTTCCGGGGCGTGTCTGCATTGTGTACACTTTGTATTCAGAGCCATACTGGTTGGTCTTGTCTGTGTTGATGCTCTTTGAGTAAGAGAATCTCAGCTTCAGTCCCTTCAGTATCTTGCTCCATCCGAAGTCGTAGTTGATGCTTCCCTGAATGTTGATGTTAGAGTTCATCGTGCGGCTGTAGTCGCCGTTGTTTCTCAGCTCAGAGAATGAGTAGTTCTGGTCATCGTCCACCTGAGTGTTGCTTATTCCGTATGCTGCGATTGGCAGGCCGTTGACATACTCCGGAATATAGCGCGGACGTGTGAGCAGGATGTTGTAGTCTTTTTCGTTAGAAGTACCGCCAACCTTGATGTAAGGTGTGTTCTTCTTTCCGTAGTCGCCTGATACACTGAGGTTTGCACCCAGCCACTGGCTTACCTTAACGTCTACTCCTGCACGGTAGTTCCAGCGGTTGTAGTCAAGGTTGCCGAGGTTACCGTCCTGGTCGAAGTAAGAAAGACTTGCAAAATAGCTTGCACGGTCAGTTGCTCCGCTGAGGTTTACGTTATGCTTCATCGTAACGCCAGTCTCCCAGTATTTGTCCAGCAGGTCGTAGTTGAGGCCCTTCATGGCGTTGAGCTCGTCTGCCTGATAGAGGTCTGTAAGATGGTTGAGCGATGTGTTCTTCGGGTCGGCTGCTGCAACAGCGTTGTAGAGACGGCCATACTCGTATGCGCTCAGCATCTTGGGATGTGATACGGCGTCTGTGAAACCGAATGTACCGCTGTAAGAGATGCGCGGTGCGCCGAGCTTACCCTTCTTTGTGGTAACGAGGATAACACCGTTGGCCGCACGTGCACCGTAGACGGCTGCTGAAGCGTCCTTCAGCACAGAGATGCTCTCCACTTCTGCCGGGTCGAGGTTGTTGAATGCCTCTGCACCGAGGTTCTGTGTTGAGTTGCCCACCTTTACGTCGTTGGGATAGATGTATCCGTCGATGACGAACAGAGGCTGCTGTGCCACGCTACCTACGTCGCCGAGCGAGTTGGTGTCACGTATATACATTGTTGCGTTTTCGCCCGGGCGGGTGTCGCCGCCGCTTACGCTCAGACCGTTGACAAGTCCTGACAGACTGCTTGCCAGACCGCCTGAGGTCATGTCCTGAATCTCGTCCATCGGAACAGTTGCAACAGAACCGGTCAGGTGAGCCTTCTTCTGCACACCGTAACCTACTACGACAACTTCTTCAAGATTCTGTGAGTCTTCCTGCATTTGTGTTCTTCCGCCGGGAGCAACGGTCTGTGTAAGATATCCGATGTAGGATATTGTCACCTTGCTGCCCTTGGGTGCAGAGATGGTGTAGTTACCATTTATGTCGGTTATCACACCGGTGCCCTCCTTGCCGCTTATGCGGACAGATGCGCCAATGATAGGGTCGCCGTTTTCGTCAACGACTGTACCTTTCACCGTCTGGCTTTGTGCCAGTGCCGGTGTGGCAGCACAAACCATGAGGCCGAAGCATAGAGCTTTTATGAATTTTCTTTTCATATCTTATGTTTTTCTTTTGTTATCGATTATTATTCTGCAGCCGGAAGCCAGCGTGGGTCGCCGGTTCTCTTAGACAGCTGTTCGCCTCCGTTGACAGTGAAGTCGCCGTTTGTCGGGTCTGCAAACTGCGGGTTGCTCTTTATTGCAGTGCCGCTCTTGTCGTAGTTCTCTTCATTGTCATAAGTGTCTGTGGCAGCATCCTGCAGATAAGTGTTGTTAAGGAATGTGTATGACGGGCTTGTGCTGAAGTTACCGCCGATGAAGCGGCGTGCTATTTCCTTGGCACAGTCAACGAATATTGTGTTTGTCAGTACGAATACTGATGTTGCCTTGCCGCTGAATCCGCTGTAGTTAGCCCACTGTCCTGATTTTGCGATGTTGTAGAATGTGCTGTTCTTGATGTTTACGCTGTTAGATGTGTATCCGGCACGGTCGCAGCGTCCTGAGTTGTTGTATTGTATGAAGTATTTTGCATCAGAGTCGCCGGCGTTCCAGAATGTAGAATTCTGTACGGTCAGATTGTTGATGAATCCTGACTTGAAGTAGATTATGGCATTGCTGTTTACGCCGCTTGATGCTGTAGATGTCAGTTTCACCACAGTGTTGTCAATGACACATGTCTCAATACAA
The DNA here is from genome assembly GCF_057607445.1 of Xylanibacter sp. Lineage (NCBI taxonomy): Bacteria > Pseudomonadati > Bacteroidota > Bacteroidia > Bacteroidales > Prevotellaceae > Xylanibacter > Xylanibacter sp. Next base: position 130,710 of record NZ_DBLZAX010000005.1, read on the forward strand.
TATTTCACGTTGTTGTCGTGTATAAACTGGGCGTTCACTCCTTCAAAGTTACAGCTTGTGATATGCAGCGTACCCATTATGTTGTAGTAGTCGCCGCTGCCTGTTGCGCCTTTTATGCTCTCGTCAGGTGTCTCGCTCAGTCCTATTGCCTCGTTTGCAGATGCGCTGCAGTTAAAGTTGAGGCTCTTCAGTTTCAGAGGAGCTGATGTGCGTATTGTTCCTTGTTCACCATAAGTGATTGTAGGTCTCTTCTGGTCGTTTGTACAGCGCAGCTGTATCTTGTTTCCGCCAAAGTCAAGAATATTAGAAACTGTATACTGTCCGCCTTCCTCAAGGTCGTATACGAGTTCCTCTTCGTTGCCTTCAGGTATAGGGTTGTTCTGGAAGTATTCGCAGAGGTCGCTTCCTGAAGGAATTGTTGCAAATGCAACGGCAAAGGTGTTGAAAGTCTTGATTACAGGGTCGCAGCCTGTGTTGTTTCTTTCCTCGTTGCCGAGAACTTCCAGAGACAGTTCGTAGTTGTTGTCCTCAACACGTGCCACGGCGAATGAAGTGCCGTCGTAGACAGAGTCTATCAATACTTCTCCTGCAGTAGTGTTAGTCAGGATGGCATGATAGCCGCCTGCACCATAGACTACCGGCCAGCTGATGGTCTGTTGTGTTCCATCTGCGCTTGCCGTGATTTGGATGTCGTCTGTTGAAGGAGCCTCAAGCTGTGTGTTGTATACACCGCTGTCGAAGCTTTCTTCGTCGAAACCATCCTGCGCACATGAAGCAAAGAGCAGCACGCCTGCCGCAAGCGACATCAGGGCGTATGCCTTTCTTCGTAGTGAAAAATGATTTTTCTTCATAAGAATGTTTTTATTAATGTTATACAATATAATTAAATTTGTTTTTTCAAGTATGTCTTGCCCATGGCATCAGGGCATATTTTCTCCTTTACAATTCTTTGACGGATATAATAGAAAAATGTAACCAAAATATAATAAAAAATAAAAACAAAAGGTTGCATTAAACTATTTGTCGCTTTTGTCTCCGGTGTAAACTGCTGATTTATAACATGATACGTCTCGGATGGTGCATATTTGTCGCATGGCAGACATGGAAAATATATGTTTTTTTTATCCTTCATGTATGAGTTTTGCCGGTTGCGTTTTGATGTCCGCATTAGATATGGCATGCTTCTGTTTGTCCGTTTGCGCCCGTTTGGTGTGTCTGCGGGCATCTCGTCAAAAAGAACAACGGTATGGTGCAGCTGCCGGAGTGGCAAGTCATTAAGAAAAACTGTGATTAGCAGAGTCAGGATTAATCATATCCCCCAAAAGCAAATAATCCTCCTAATGACAGGCGTGCTGTCTTTAGGAAGATTATTTGTGCGTTATGTATAAAAGATGTTTATTGGTTTACGTACGATTCGTACACAATCGTCATCAGGCTTATTTTCTGATGAACTTCTTTCCGTTCTGAATCAGTATGCCCTTTGCATCCTTGCTTACGCGCTGTCCGGCAAGGTTGTATACAGGAGCATCTGCGTCAAATGTGTTGTTTGTTATGTCGTTGATGCCGCTTGTGCCGGCTTCAAATTCAACATCGCTTACACCGATCTGTGCGCTGTGCAGGAACACCATGTAGGTCTGGTCAGCCTTCATAGGTATGTTCAGCCATCCCCAGATAGCCTGGCTGCCGCCTTTTGCACCCCAGATGTACAGGTCGTCACCTTCTGTTCCCTTTGTAGGGAGGTTCATGTTGTAAGCCTTTGTGCCGTCTTCGTTTGTCACGCCGTTCTCATATCCGTCCAGAGTATAGTCTACGTTAGGTGTCAGAGCCTTCTGTGTCTCCTTGTCTACAACGAAGAGCTTGCGGTTACCTTTGTTGATCCATACACCGAGTACGAGAGTTCCTTCAGCCTTAGCCTTGAACTCATAGTAGAGTCCTGACACGGGCAGACCCTTGCTTCCGTCCGGCTCGTAGTATTCGTATGCAGGACGGTATGTGCCTGTAGGCTGGCCGTCTGTAATCACTTCTTCTGCCAGAAGCTTAACGTAGGGGTTACCTGTTCCCTGTACGTAAGGAAACTCGATGTCGCCCTGGTTGCCGGTCTTCCATTCTATGGCATTCCATTCTGATACGTTTGCGTCTTTGTCTATTTCTTTAGGAGTAGTGCCGCCTACTGCTGTCATTGTTACATTTGTAAGATCTACGGTAACAACAGATTTGCCGTTCTGAGTGTCGATAACAGCATTCTGGAATTCTTCAGCCATTACTACGTTCTTGTCGGCATCATAAGTTGCGGCAGCATAATAATCCTGAGCGTTTGCGCTCATTGCTGCAAGTGCAACTGCTACTAAAGTAAAAATTTTTTTCATAAGCTAATTTTATTAAGTTAATAGATTTTCTGATGTTTTTCTCTTTAAACGATTACTGATTTGCTTTGTAATCAAAAGCGAAAATGCTATTAACTGAATTTAACTTTCGTGCGTCCCGATTATGCGAAACGCCTTTTGCGAAAATGGGCATAGGCGCTTTAATCCTAATCGGCCATCAGCGTTCAGAAACTAAAAGACGGGCTGAAAGCATGAAGACACAAAACAGATAAAACAATGTGCGGTCTAATGGCCAATTGTGCTTAAATGTCAATAAGCGCAGCTCAAATAACGTAGTGACTATCCGAATCTCGCAAATCATTACCCCAATTCATTTCGTCGTTTTTTTATTAGCGCTAAACTGGCGGCCATTGTGATTCGGCAAAATTCTGATACAAAAAACTTATCTTAATAAACTCATCACTCGTCACAATAGCTTTTAATATGCTGATTTACAGATTGTTAAGTTGTGATGAGTTGCTTTGCGTACTCATCACGCAACAGACCGTTCACCTCGGATGTGATGAGTTGGAAATGCAACTCGTCACACTCTAAAGCCTTGACTGCAAGGCCCTTATGCAGCTTTGTGATGAGTGATGAGTTTTTCTTAAAATCTTTTTCATATCTCTGTTCCTTCTTGCGTCGTAACATGGCCATGCAGCTTGTAAAAGCTGTCCTTTTACATCGTAAAACACCACGTTTCATCATCTAAAAGCATACCTTTTCCAATGCCGTTTGCCGTCTTTTATGTCCCAACCAGTAATTAATATTCAGCAATGTTAATGCTTTATGTTATTGGTCATCCTGTGCTTTTGCCTTATCTTAATAGTCTTTCCGTTCGCTTTTTCGCTGGCATAATGGGCTGTGTCAAGAAAAAACGTACGAAAAGACCTGCAAGGATGGCTGAGAGCATAAATCACCTTGTTTAATTAAAATCTATTTGCCTGACGACGAACTGTGGCAATATAATATAAGGTGTATGTATTGCCCGCATACTCTATGCGCCTCGGATATGCGCCGTAGGATGCGAAGTCACTTATCTTTGATACGATGCGCTGTGAGCCTATATAGATGTGCTTGGTGTAGCGTCTGAATCATACCTATACAGGTTTTACAGCTGAAGCCGTTAATGTCTAATATGTAATCAACTACTACTAAGTCTTTTTCTTATTACTGTAAACAACCATATACACGAGCATAAATATAGAATGAAACAAGCTACTACCTGTCTTACCGCTAGCCCACTTTCTTCATAAACTTCATCTCTTTCTTTGTCATAAAAGAATTGTATTTTTTGTGGATCAAACTGTATGCATTTATCTCTGACAACTTCTACATAATATTGCTTTCCTTTGAACTCTATGAGTATGTTTGATCCACTTTTACGATAGCAATTAACTTCCAGTACCGAATAATTTTGTATTGGTTCCTCACTATTGATTATCGTTTGTCTATGGTCGTATATGAGCCAAATATAGATAGCAAATGCTAATGCGCCGATATTTATCAATATGACACTTATAAGTTCCTTATTTGTAACACTTTTCATTTCCTTATTTTTTGAGTAAATCACGACATCCAATAAAGATGTCGTGATTTATTTTGTTATTTAAATCTATCAGAAGCACTTCTTGAAAGTGTTTTCTTTGCAGTTTCATTTCAACATCTGACTCTTTATTATTCTGAGAAATTGTTTTGCATTATTAATAAAAACCTGATTAAAGTTGATTGTCGGCTTGCAATAAAGTGTTGTATCGTATCGATTTCCTTTTTCCCGCCTAAAGATAGTCATAATTTATTTGAAACGCAACGTTTTCATTGTCAATCGTCTTGTTACTTGCTTTTTTTTAACAAAACGTTTCTTTATGTCTTACCGTTATATTCTGATTCTCCGTTTAAGATTCGGTAAAATGTTCTGTATTTGCCTTCACCGCGCGCTCGTCGTCAGCGTCATACCTGTAGTTGGTCACGAATCCGTCGTCGTCAGAGGCTAGCAGACGGTTCTCCTCGTCCCATTTCTGTTTGCGTTCATGGGCTCTTTCTAACTATGTCCGTTGTATAGGTCTAAAGTATTTTATCGGCTATAGCAAGGGCTGAAGATGGAGTCAGTCTGCAGGAGATCCGTCAGATGACAGGTCAGGACAACGGGAAGATATCCCCATACCTCAAGCTAATGGCTGACCGGAAGATTATAGATAAGACATCCAAAACCCAGCGGGGAGGTATATATACCATTACAGACCCGCTGTTTAGATTATGGCTGCAAACTAATGTATAATTTCTGTTTTGGCGAATGAATGTGTTTTTTTACTCCCTTATCTTCATATTGGTTTCTTTATCTGAAACAAATCATCTTGAAAGCTTTAAGATTCCAATTTGTTGATATAAATGATGACACTGTTAGTTTTACTATTCTCTAATTGTCATAAGAATAAATCAAGGAACTACTACATATTTTGTATATGTCTCAAGGTTGGGACGGAGGGTCAAATTTACCGATCTTGGAAACGATGCTCTGGCTATGTAGATGCGTTTGACACAGTGATAGGTTACAAATATGTGTCGTCAGAGGTCAACAGATGGTTCTCTTCGTCTCATTTCAGCTTGCCCTCATAGGCTTTCCCGTATGATAAAAAACTCAAAATGAAAAACAGAGATAAGTCTACTTATAATCTATAAGTGAGAACATAAAAATCTCCTACTTAAGGCTAAAGCAGGAGATTTTTTATTTTTAAGATTCAATCTATAAGATTTATATTTTTTCAATTCTATTTTGATGCAGCCTCATATCCATAAATATTTATCGAATATCAGGAGTCATATAAAACCAGATTATGGGATCATAACTAAACTTTTTAACTTCACATTCATAATCATTTTGAACTAAATTGATTTTTAAACGTATCATATCTATATAAGAATAAGGACTTATCTCTCCTTTTTCTCTAATTTTCGTGGTATCAGACAAGCTAATATATACTTGTGCTTCTTGTTTACTCACAGGTATTTGAAATATATAATTAAAATTCTGGTAACCAAATCCAATCGAAGCAGAATCCCCAATAAGCAATTCTGAATATAAGACATCACCTAAATCATAATTGCTTAATACATAAATCGTATTGGACGCATATATTGCATTTGCAATTGAATCTGGAACTATTTGCCTTCTGATATGGTTCAAAGTTTCTGCATCAAATGCATAATAAGTTGCATTTTTGCATTTCTTTTGTGCATAATAAATCAAATCATATAGATTATTAATATGATTCTTGCTTATTTTACTGGTGGTATTACAAGAAAAAAATATCACACATAATGTTACAGCAAGGATTATTTTCACAAATTTATTTTCCATATATATAATTATTTTCTTTTATTTTTTTATACTTTGGAGCATGATTCCCTTTCTGGTCAAAATATATACTTTGATTTCCTTTTTTAAGGATTTTACCACCATTAGGGTTCCCCTCAGTATCTATAGAATAATGGCTTCTTAAAGGAATATTATGTTCTGCTCGTATTAAATTTTCTATATGGGTTGAGTATTTTTCAGCATTTGGAATATCTTTGTAATCTTCATCATTTATTGGTACTGTATACCATGTAGTCATATCCAATGTTCCATTTAATCTATCTGATGAATGAGCCAATTCATGACCTAATGATATAAAACTATCACCACCAAATGCAGCACGTGATGAAGGACTCCAAGACACAATGCTTGAAAAACCTTCGGAACCTTCTTGTTCAAAGTTCCTATTAGAATTAATCATTATTATAATTTTTTCATTATGTTCAGCTAGACCTGAAATCAATTTTCTCCCATGGGATTTAGATGAAAGTTTATTCAAGCCCCTCACAATGTTTTGAATATCTCTATTTGTACCAGTATAAGCGTTACCTTGAAGATCTTCAAACTGTCCTTTAGATATATTATAATTAAAATAATTCCACATTTTTTTCTCATTATTGAATTCTCTAACTATTATACTATCTCCATTTATGTCTAAAACATTTATAGGATTGTTTGCAGAAAAACTATAACTACTAATACTAGGATATGATTCCGCAAATCTGTCTACACTCATCCACAAACTTAGTCTTGGGTCATAGTACCTCGCACCATAGTAATACAATCCCGTCTCCTCATCGAATTCCTTCGCATTGAAGAGATAAGGCGTATTCCAGATATTGTTCCGCTCTTCAATGAACACTTCGCCGAACGGCACGTACTCTATGTGCTGTACCACCTCTCCGTCCAGATTGGTGATGTAGCTGCTGCCCAGATGGTCTGCATGGTAGTAGAACTGCAGGTTCTCGTAGGCGTCGCCTTCCTGGAAGTTGTCCTCCGGTGCGTTGGCCTGAGCCATGGCAGCTTCCATTGTGCCGTCGTCACAGCAGAATCCCTCGCCGTCCACATAGTCGTCGTTGTCCGTTCCGTTGTACGGCACCCCAAATGTAGCATAATTTTCTTTGATTGCCTGCAGTTGTCGACTATATTTAACATCATAGTCCACATTTACCGCGTCAGCCTCTTTGCCGGCATACGCTATGCGCCTCGGATCTGCGCCGTAGGATGCGAAGTCACCTATCTTGGATACAATGCGCTGTGAGCCAATATAGATGTGCTTGGTGTAGCGTCCGCCTTGGTTTGCCACGAGATAAGGGCTTACGTAGAGTGAGAACTTGGCCGTGTTGGTACGTCCGCCGGCAAACTCTGAGTTTACATACACCTGCTCGTTCTCGCCGCTGGTCTTCACCGTGCGCTCGCCGTCAGCGTCATACCAGTAGTTGGTCACGAATCCGTCGTCGTCAGAGGCCAGCAGACGGTTCTCCTCGTCCCATTTCAGTTTGCGCTCATGGGCTTTCTCGTCTGTTGTTCCATCTTTCTTCGTGCGTCCCGTGTTGACGTACACGAGGTTTCCGTTCGCGTCATACTCGTAGGCGTGGCTGTTGCGTGTCTTCCGGCTCTCGTCCGGAGTGGCTTCCGTGCGGTAGTTCACGTCACTGACGTTGTCAAGCTGGAATTTCTTTCCATCTTCCTGTCCGTAGGTGTACGTCAGGTCATAACCCACGTTTAGTGTGCCGTCAAACTGCAGGTTGCCCTGCGTCAGGTGCTGGCTCTTCGAGGTGATGCGGTGCATGTTGTCGTAGCCCATTGCCAGTGTGTAGCTTGCCGTCTTGCTGTCTGCCCCCGTGTAGGTTCCGGTTGCGCTTGTCAGACGATATAGTGCGTCGTAGGTGTAGCTGTGGCTCATCTGTCCGCCGGCCTTGCCGCTCTGTGGCAGGGCAGCTCCGTTTGCCACGCTCAGCACGTTGCTCACTGCGTCATACGTGTAGGCGTTGTCCATGATGGTATTGCCTCCGGCATTCACTTTCAGGTTCTGCAGCCTGCGCCGCTGCGGGTCGTAGGTGTAGAATGTCTCCGCTCCGTTGCAGTACTTCATGTACGTTCGCTGGCCGAATTTGTCATATCCTATGCGGTTCACATAGTCATATCCGTACGATTTTTCTCCGTGTACGTTTGTAAGCTGTCCGCCCAGGTCATACGTGTAGGTCACTTTCTCTTCGTCCGGGTAGATCATCTCCAGCAGTCGGTTGTGGCTGTCGTAGGTCCACTGGGTCACGTAGGTGGCGATGGCCTGGTTAGGCACGATCAGCGTACATCGCGTCTTGGTCACTTCGCCCATCTTGCCGTAGAAGTATTCTATGGCGCCTGTTCCGTCCTCGCGCAGCATCAGCCTGCCGATGCGGTTCTGAGAGGCGTTGCGTCCGCCGTAGTAGTACTTCACGTTGTTCTCCGGATGGTCGGGATAGTTGATACCCGTCAGTCGGTTGTAGTCATAGTCATAGGTAATTGATTTTCCTTCGCCTGCGAGGTTGGCTGTCTGCTTACTTGTCACGTTGCCCAGTCCGTCGTATGTGAATGTGGTCTTGCCGCTGGCCGGGTGGTTCACTTCCGTGCGGCGGTTGCCATAATCATATGTAGAGGTGGTCACGTTGCCGTCAGCATCGGTTACGCGTACAAGCCGCTGTATGCCGTCGTATTCGAACGTCGTGGTTATGGCTCCGTCCGGACCGCTTTCCTGTATGCTCTTCAGCGTCTTTCCGCTGCCGCTCGTATGAGTTTTATCCAGAACTCGCGTATATATATTCATGGGTGATACTGGTAACACGTTCCATAACGTCATACTTGAATAATAGAGAATCACAATTTAAGAAGTTGTATAATTGCACTGTTATAATCCCAAATATCGAAATAAGTTTTTATTTCAGTATCTGGAAATACGCCTTTTTGTGTATACACATATGGTGTAATAATTATTTTATTTTCAGTTAAGGATAAACTGATTGTTTTATACATTTTATACAATGTCTTCCAACTTTTAATGTGCAATTCTTTTAGGACATTTTTTTGTATCCCATTTGTAATTTGTATCCCTGAATTACTATATTGTAAAGCTTCATTAATTATATTCTCAATATTATGAATTTCACAATTCGATGTAATAAAGCAAGGTGTATGCGCAACCCATAATCCTATTTCATTTTTCGATTCTGGATAAACAATAAACTCTGTTGCCGATTTACATATTGTTATTTGTTTATTTATAGCCATATATAATTTTATAATTGATTAAATTGTTATTTGCCATAAGTTTATACTCAATGGCAAATAACAATTCTTTGATATTTACTTAATAACTTGTATATTTACTTCTACTCCGTTAGATTTTCCATATTTAGTAGCTTCTTGTAAAACTTTTACTTGTGATGGAGAAGCACCCCTTGGAATAGCTATGTCCAAAGTTCTTTTTGTTATATCTTCTTCTGAGATGACAACCCCATTCCAACGTTGTCCTTTGAATTTTGCTACTTTATCGATATACCTTTTTAAGGTAGAAAATAAAACTTTTCCATTTTGATAACTCTTTGCATTAAGGTCTATACTTTTTATGCTCGTTGCAACACCATTCAGGAATTTATCTATTACCGGGAAATTTCCTTTCAAGTTTTTTCCTAATTGTTCCTCAATTATTAAACCACGTTCAAGCCACGGTAAAGACCAGACACTTTTACTGCTTGCTTTAAAAGCAGCAAGAATAGTCTTTCCCATTCTTCCTACTATAGACAAAGGGATAATTGTTGCCCCTTGATAAATCAGCTCATTATTGAATGATTCTTCTGCATGGCTATAGGCTTTTTTTTCTATGAAACTATTTTTCCCAAAAATAAAATTTCCAATAGAAGAAAAAATATTACTTGTATACTTATGATAATATTTTCCTCTAATTTCTTCTAAGATTTGATATCGAGATACACCTGATGGTATTAAATTACCAGCATAATCAAATCCAGGCACATAATTAGCCATAGACCAAACATAAAAGTTTTGGTCATTGACAAACCAATCATTTCCATCAGGGTCGATATATTTTATAGGATTGTTATTTGAATAACAATAGCTACTGATATTTGGATATTTTTCTTCCAATGGATCTGTTGACATCCACAAGCTCAACCTAGAATCATAGTATCTTGCACCATAGTAATACAGTCCCGTCTCCTCGTCGAATTCCTTTGCGTTGAAGAGGTAAGGCGTATTCCAGATGTTATTCCGCTCTTCAATGAACACTTCGCCGTCCACATCGTCATCGTTGTCCGTTCTGTTGTACGGCACTCCAAATATATGAAAAAAAACTGTAATTTTATTCTTTTAAAGCAAAAAATGTACTTTTATCATAGAGGATTTGCTGTCGTAGCGATGTTATTGCAATATTGGAAAGAAAGCTAGTTTTGTCGTGCTGTCTGTTTATATATAATCAACGTGCCTTCCGTCCATTCCGGTTAATACAAACGAATGGGACGGAAGGCAGGCTGATGCAGAGTGCTGTTTAGTGCAATTCCTTAGCTTGTTTTTAAGTCTTATTTCGTGCCATAGCTTTATTTCGTGCCGTAGTTCCGGCTGTGCTATTGCTGCTGCGCCTGACGCTTTTCGGCTCTGTATTCCTTTGGCGTCATGTCATATTTCTTGCGGAAGCACTTGCCGAAGTAGCCTGCGTCGCGGAAGCCCACAGAGTAGGCTATCTCTGTTATGCTGTCGTCGGTAGTCTCTATGAGGCGTGCAGCCTTGGTCAGCCTTATCTCCTTTGCGAGGTCTACCGGGGCAAAGCCCGTCAGGCTCTTCAGTTTCTTGAAGAAGGCAGAGCGGCTAAGACCTATCGTGCCGGCTATGGTGTCGATGTTGAAGTCGTTAGAGTTGAGGTTCTCCTCAATAATCTCATGAATCTTGTGTACAAACTCGATGTCCTTCTTCACGAGGTGCTGTTCGTAAGAGTCGTTGGCTGCCTCGGCCGTGCTCTCCACGGTGGTCTGCACCACCATCTTGCGCTGGAAGATGCGCTGCTCCTCGAGCAGCTGGTTTATTCTGGCCATGAGGTGACTGCTGCTGAAGGGCTTTGTTATAAAGGCGTTGGCTCCGCTCTTTATGGATGTCAGCTTGTCTTCCTCGGTGTTCTTTGCCGTGAGCACGATGACGGGTATGTGGCTGATGTTGAAGTCTTGTCTTACGTTGCGCAGCAGCTCCATGCCGTCCATGCCAGGCATCATGAGGTCGGTTATTATTATGTCGGGGTGGTGCTGATAAATCTTCTTAAGTCCTTCCTCGCCGTCGTGCGCCGTAAACACGTTGTATTTGTTGCTTCGCAGCTGCAGCTGCAGCATGCGGCACATGTCGATGTTGTCCTCTATGAGCATTATCGTAGGCAGGTCGTCCTGCGGCTCTTCCGCTTTCTGCTCCTGCGTGTCCTGTTCTGCTTCGGCCTCGTCAGCTGTCTTGCTGCCAGCCGTATTGTCGTCGAAGTAGACCTCGATGTCCTTCTCGTCGAAGTGTTCGCGGCCAGTAGGCAGTTCAACAGAGAACACCACACCCTTGCCGCCGTCGATGTTTTCGGCCCATATGCGTCCGTGGTGCATATTGACATACTCTCTCGACAGCGAAAGGCCGATGCCCGTGCCGGCGTAGGCGTTGTCGTCAGACGTCTTGTTGCTTGCCTGCGAGAAGCGCTCGAATATCACCTCAAGCTGCGACTTTGGTATGCCCACTCCGTCGTCTTCAACCCTTATCGTGCACATGTGCCTGTCGTAGTCGTGTTCGAGCGCTATGCATATCTTGCCTCCCTCGCCGGTGTACTTGAAGGCGTTGCTCAGCAGGTTGTTGAGCACTATGGCTATCTTTTCGGCATCGCACCATGCCGTAACGTGTTCTTCAGCCTTGTCGAACACGAAGGCTATGTCGCGCTCTTCGGCATGCATCCTGAACTCCTGCATGAGCTGCTCTATCATGCTGTTGAGGTCGACATACGACACGTGCATCTTCATCTTGCCGTTCTGAATCTTGCGGAAGTCGAGTATCTGGTTTACCAGCTGCAGCATCTTGCGCGCGTTGCGGTCGATGAGGCTAATATACTCCTTGCCCGTAGGGCTCAGCTTCTCGGTGTTCTTCAGTTCCTCTATCGGGCCCTTTATGAGCGACAGCGGCGTGCGCAGTTCATGGCTGACGTTGGTGAAGAAGCGTATCTTCAGTTCGGCCAGGCGGTCATTGATATACACCTCGTTGCGCATCTTTATCATGTACATCACGAGGCGCAGCGCACCGTAGAGAGCCAACAGCGCCAGCAGGGTGTATATGGTGTAAGCCCACCATGTGGCCCACCACGGCGGACTGATGATTATCTCGATGACGCGTTCGGGCGAGTTGTTGTCGTTGACCTTAACCCTGAACTTATAGTGGCCCGGCGGCACGTTGGCATACGAGGCTATGCGGTTGGTGCCGCTGTTGTGCCATTCGTCTTCGTATCCGTCGAGTATGTAGGTGTAGGGTATAAGGCTGTTGTCGGCGTAGTAGGGGGCTGAGAACTCAATGGTGAATGTCGACTGGTCGTGGTCGAGCACAATCTTGTCGGCATACTTCAGCGAGCCTTCGAATATCGGCGGGTTGAAGTCCCACAGCTCGCGGTTGACCACCTTGAAGTTGGTTATGAAGGTGGGGTATCGGGCGTCGTTGTCGTTTCTTACTGCCTCAGGGTCGAACGACAGCAGGCCCTGGCGGCTGCCTATCAGTATGGTGCCGTTGTGCAGGCATATCGATGTGTTGTCCTCGATGTTCACCTCGGGGAAGCCCGCAAACCTGTCGTAGCTCTTCAGGTAAGACGAGCCCTGCTTCATGCTTGCCAGTCCGTTCTCGGTGCATATCCACAGGCAGTGGCTCTTGTCTTCGACGATAGACGATATGACGTCGCCGCCCTGCTTCTCGTTTATCATGTATGTCTTCAGCACGGGCTGGCGGTTCTTCTCGTCGTAATATTCTATCTTGTTGAGGCCGCTGCCGAATATGCCCATCCAGATATATCCCTTGTGGTCTTTATACATCGTGAAGATGTCGTTGTCGGTTATTCCCGACTTGTGGCTTTCGCGGTAGGTCTCAAACTTTATGTCAGACGGCTTGCTGAACTTTCCGTCGAACGACATCAGTCCGTCCGTTGTGCCCACCCACATGCGTCCGTTGCGGTCTTCGGTTATGGAGCGCACGTCTGTGTATAGCTCGTAGCGCGGATACTGCCTGAACCCGTTGCGCTTGTTTCTGAATATTATTCTGCCGCCGCGTTCCTCTATGAGGTTCAGTCCGCCGTAGAAGGTGCACACCCATATGCGCCCGCGGCTGTCCTGATAGGTGTAATACACGCGGTTGCTGCTCAGCGAGTTGCGGTCGCCCCGCTTGTTGGTATACCGTGTTATGCGCAGTCCCTGCGGCGCCATGGCGTCGGGCGTGGCCTTTATCAGTCCGGCGCCCTTGGTAGAGAACCAGTAGTTGCCCTTCTTGTCTTCCATTATGTGGTAGACTGGGCCTATCTCGTTGCTGCCGAACTTTCGCTTTATGTTCCTGGTCTTCAGGTCCATGCAGAACAGCTCGCCCTTGCGCGTGCCTATCCAGAGGTCGCCGTTGCGTGCCTGATATACGGCACGTATGCCGTTGTTGTCGCTGTCGTTGTCGGTTATGAGCATCTGCGGGAACATAAACCTGAAGTTGTATCGCGGGAAGCACACCTTGTAGACACCGCTGTTGGTGGACGACAGCCACAGGATGCCGTTTGCATCGATGTCTATGTCAAAGAAGTGAGGCTCCGACGTGTAGTTGCTGAAGTCTTTCTGCCGGTTGATGTTCTGCACCATCCTTGTCTGATGGTTGTAGCGCCACACCTCGCCGTTGCGCATCAGTATGAACAGGCCGTTGGCGCCTGTGTCTCTGAACTTCATTTCGGCAAACAGGCTGTCTGTGGGCATGGTGAACGTCTGCGACGTGGCTGTCTTGGGGTCGTGGCATATAAGCAGGCCCCTGCCGGAGCACAGCCACAGCTTGTTATATTTGTCGGTGAACGACTGCGTGATGCCCGATGCCTGCGATGTTATGAGCCTCGGTGCCGAGCCTCTGGCAAAGGAGTAGAGCCCGTCTTTCGTGGTGAAGTACACCTTGCCGTCGATGATGTTTATGCTCGACACGGCCGACAGCATCCCCCTGAAGGCATATTGGTCGGTGTGACCGTTGGCGGTGTTGATGATATACAGGATGCCGCGTGCAGTTCCGATGCACAGATACTGCTTCTTTTTCTTGAAGCACGTTATGTCTCTGTCCTTTATCCTGCCCAGCAGCGGGGCGCTGTTTTTCTTCGTAACGATGTTGAGCACCAGACTTCTGCTTATCCAGTAGACATAGCGGCTGTTTTCGCCCAGGATGTTGGTCTTCAGTTTCATTGTGGCAGGGTCGATGTGGCGCCGCGAGTCGAATATCTTTCTCACCTCAATCTTCTTCTCCTCGTTGACGTATGCCTCAAACACGTCCTTGTTGCGCGTCAGCAGCATTATGTGGCCGTTGTCCATGGCCTGTATCTTTATCACCTGCACGTTGCGCGACTGCTTTTTCAGCTCGTTGTATATGTCGTGGTAGGTTTCGTCATACTTGTTGAACATATACAGATGGTTGTCCGTGTTGCGTATCCACAGATATCCGTTCTTGTCGCCTATGATGTTGCGCACCTTGCGCGGCGGCATGTCCGATCTGTGGTTGGTGCGTGTTATGAAGGGCGTGAACGTAGTGCCGTCGAACGAGCACAGGCCGTGCCATGTGCCGAACCACACAAAGCCGTCGCCGTCTTTCTGCGCGCAGTACACCGTGTTGCTTGGCAGTCCGCTCTCCTTGGTGTAGTGCTCCACTATCATGTCGGGCTGGGCCGCGGCGACAGCGGGTAATAACGTTATCAGCAATATAAGGCGCAACAGGGATTTCATCTTTATATGGTGTTAATTTTTTTGATTCTGTAAGTTGTTTAGAGATTAACAAAATGTAAGGTGATAGTCAGCCGGCGCCGTGATGCAGGCATCCGTGTCCAATGGCGTCAGACTGCCGTATATAGCTCGTATAAACTTGTCTTGCAAAGATAATAACAAAAAAACATCTGTGCAAGAATTAAGTGATGAAAATGTCTGTGTGTCAGATTATTGGTGAGCAGCGTAAATTCTGTGGCTATTGTTTTTCAGTCCTGTCGTGCCGGTTCTGTTTGTTCTGCAGCGGCCCCACGGCTCCGTCTGCCTCATGTCATTCCGGCTTATGGCTGCGGTCATGCCCATGGCATGTTGGCATTCAGCATCAGTTGCAGGCAGCGTATTGATGACAGCTCAGACAGAAAACTTTTTGATTTTGACGCTCTCAGAATGGCCTCCGTCAGCGCAGGCACGGCTTTCGGACGGAAAAACGCTGAAATTTCATGATTTTGTTAAGTTGTTGATATAGCGTGATTTATGCCGATAGAGATGTCAGAGCGTGAATGTTAAAAAATATAACTCGGCCACTTACGGGTGAAAAACAATAGGTTTTTGCCTCGTAAGTCATAGACTTGTGTCTCTAAAAAGCCTGATTAAGGGCATTAAAACCATTGGTCTGGGGGGTCAGACAGTGCTAATTGTAAATCAAAGTTAAATCCTGAAAGCTTGATTGGCAGTTTCTTTAACATCCGTTATAAGTCTGTTTTCTATTTTAAAGAAAACTCTGTACATGAAAAATGTAAAGACTTTTCTTTTGTGGAGCTGGCGTTTCTGCTCCGTTTCGTTGTCACCAGTCTGGCTTGTGCAGACGAAATGCCCCGCTGCACATGCACCATTGCCGCATGGCTGTTGCGGCAGATGTAGTGTGTAGCGGGGCAGGGCATGGTTGCGGCCGATAATTGTGGCCGTTAGTGTCAGTTGAATATCTTGACGCCTATGAATAGCGTGCGCGGCTGAGTGGGGCCATAGAAATATTTCGAGTCGCGGTCGGCACCCTTGTCAAGGTCCTTCTGAAAGGCGTTGAATATGTTGTTCACGCCGCCGTTGAACTGCAGTTTCAGATGGTCGTTCAGCACGAAGGTGTAGTTGAGCTTCAGGTTCAGGTCCATGAAGTCGGGCGTCTTCTCCATTCTGTCTTTCTCTATGTATCCCGCGAAGTGGGGCACGAGCATGCTGCCCGTGTAGACCCCGGAGACGGAGAAATCGAAGTTCTTGAGCGGAGCCGACGTGAAGGTGAAGTAACCGTAGCAGTCGGGCGTGCGCGTCATGCGTTTTGTGGGAGCCACGTCGGGGTCGCTGCTCCATGCCAGCGCCTCGGTGTAGCGGCTTTGCTGCACGGTGAAGCCCAGCTGCAGCTGCGCCTCCTTGCCGTGAGCTATCTTATAGTCGATGTTGGCTCCGTACACACGTGCCCCGTGGCCGTTGCGGCGCTCCTGTATCTTGGTGCCCGTGGTCTCGTCGAATCCTGTCTCTTCGAGATAGAACACGTCGTTGAGCATGGTGTAGAAACCCTCTATGAGCAGGTTAGAGCTGAAGTGTCCCAGATTGAAAGCCCAGTCGACCGAGCCGCTGAAGCTGTTTGAGCGTTCGGGCTTCAGTCCGTCTGCCAGTTTTATCATCATCGCCTCGCCGCCCACGGCAGCCACGTGCAGGTCTTCGTCGTAAGCCTGCGGCGCCCTGAATCCGGTAGACCATGTCAGTCGGCCCTGCAGCCTGTCAGTGGGTTTCCACAGCAGGTTGACGCGCGGACTGAATATCACGTTGTCCACGAGGTTGTGCTTGTCGAGCCTGAATCCGGCAAGCAGCGTCAGGTATCTCATCTTCCATTCGTTCTGCAGGTACGCCCCGGCAATCCTCACATACTGTTTCAGGTCGCGGCCGTAGCCAGTCATCACGTCGTGAAGTCCGTTAAACTGATATTCAAAGCCTCCCGTCAGCGTGGCAGGCGAAAACAGCAGGCGGTCGAAGTTGCCCGAGTACATGGCTCCGCCCACTGCCGTAAGGTCGTCAGTGGTGCCGTATGCGTTGGCGTCCATGCCCGCGCCATAGTAGCTGTTGCGGTCGGTATGCTGCACCGAGCCGTACACGGACAGCTTGTGCTTGTATTCGTTCATGAATATGTCGTAGGTCAGTCCGCCGCTGTTTATCACGTGGCGTGTCTGCTCGGTTATGTCGGTTTCGTGCGGCTGCAGGTCAAACTTGTTGCCTCCGCGGCGGAATTCGTTTGTCGTGTGGTATTCAACGCTGAGGCGGCTGAATTGCGTGGGGCGGTAATATCCCCTCAGTCCGAAGGTGTTCATGTTGAGCTTGCCCAGCTCGGAGAAGCCGTCGCCGTCGGCATCATAAGGGTTGCGGTTTCTGTAAGCCTGATAGAATGCCACGCCGTAGGTGCGGTCCTTCGACACGAGCGAGGCGTTGGCGCCGAAATACTGCTCCCATGTCTTGCCGCCGAGGTTCGACATCGTAGAGTTTACCTGGAACGAGTTGTTTATAGGGTCCTTGGTTATTATGTTGATGGTGCCGCCCACGGCGTTGGCGCCAAACAGCGCCGAGCCTCCGCCGCGCACCACCTCTACGCGCTCGATCATGCTGACGGGTATCTGTTCGAGACCATACACGCCCGACAGCGCACTCATCACGGGGCGGCTGTTGATGAGCAGCTGCGAGTAAGGACCCTCAAGACCGTTGATCCTTACCTGCGGAAAGCCGCAGTTCTGGCAGTTGTTCTCCACGCGCAGTCCCGACTGGTAGCTGAGCGATTTGGCAAGGTCGGTAGAGTTGACCGTCTCAAACAGCTTGCTGTTCATCACGTTAACCACCACGGGGGCTGCCTTGCGGTTGGTCTCGTTCCTGTTGGCCGACACCACCACCTCGTCCATCATGATGTCCTCTTTCTCCATCACGAAGTGTAGGTCAACGGTATATTCGTTGCTCACCACAACGGTCTTGGTCTGCGAGGCATAGCCCATGAGCTGCACTTTCAGCGTGTATTTGCCTGCCGGCACGTCCTTCAAACGGAAGTGGCCGTCGTCGCCCGTAACTGTGCCCATGCCGTTCTCCACAATAAGCACCGTGGCGTAGGCCAGGTTTTCTTCAGTTCCTTTCTCAATGACGTGTCCTGTTATGATGTTGCCCTCTTTCACCGTACTTGGTTCAACGGGATGGGCCATCCCTGCCAGCGGGCACAGCAGCCCCGCCAGAAATAATAGTATTTGTTTCTTCATTTATTTCTTGAAAAATACGTAATATCCGGCTATGACGTCACAGCATGGCTGCGTTGTCACAGCATAAATAATAATGTTGAGATAAACCCTGATCGGTCATCGGGCCGTTTGGAGGTTATTAATGCCATAGGATATAACCTTACCGGCCGTATTTTCGCTTTCTTGTTGCCGTCATGCCGTCTGCTTTTTCGCAGGCATAGTTCACCATGCCGGCAAAAAGTCATACGTCAGTCAGCCCAATGCAAAACAAAAATCCAACCTAATGCCAACGGCCGATTTCGGGATAAAATGATTTATGAAAATGAAGAAACGGGAGGCGCGCGCAGATATATGCCCGAATTGTAGTCGGGCGTGGCGTGTGCCACTGCATATTCGCTGTAGCTTGTGTGAATAAGCTTCACGTCGGGCGCCTCAATCCCGGCGGCAGGTCCGGCTTCGAGCGAATTAAAATGTGTGAGGTGATGTAGCACGAGTGTCTGCCCCGTAGGGTGGCTGTGCTTGTCTTTAAAGGGATGTGAGTGAACCACCATCACGCCGTTGACCACATGCACGTGGGCATACACCGAGATTATGGCATAATAAGCCATAAACACGGTAAGCAGCATGGCAGCGCATGCTCTTGTCAGCGTTCGTGAGCGTTTTGTCATATCCGGCGGCAAAGATACATATAAATTATGAAATAAGAAGATAAACGCAAAGAAATAAGAATTAATCTGCTGTCGGAAAAGACATTGTTTTCCCCATGGCCTATATATTTTTTCAGATTAACGGGCGGCAATACGAATAATTTTATATATTTGCAGATATGATGTCGGCTGGCAACAATCGTAACAGAATCAGGCCGATGCCTTAAATAAAATATGGAGAACTTATAAAAACTTATAAATTATGATGGAAACAATGCCAAAACCATTTGTCGCCATAACATATTACGCGTTATACATTCTTGGCGTATTGATACTTGTACCGGCCATTGTTTATGTAGCCGGCTGGATTTTTGAGAATTACGTACTCAACAACAACATGCCGATAGAGGATGTCATGCAGTTGGGCAGTATGGACAGCGCCACGCTGATTCTGAGCAATCTGTTTATCGCCGCCCTCTTTATAAAGAGAAAATATGTGAAGCTGCCGTCTTTCGGTCAGCATGGCTCAGATAACTCTCCGGCATCAGTCTATCTGATGGCAATGCTGATGATGTTGGTCTCAATATTGCCGCTCAACCTTTTTGTCTCGGCCCTAAACCTTAACGACTATAGCGAAGCCGTTGCAGCAGACGGACAGCTCTCTTTTGCAAGTATAATAGGCATCAGCATACTGGCTCCGCTGGCAGAAGAGATAGTGTTTCGCGGAGGTATAGAGGAAAAACTGCTCCAATGGAAGACAAATCCGTGGATAGGTATTCTGATTTCCGCCTTTATGTTCGCAATACTGCATTTCTATCCGAGCCTGATTATCGGCACGTTCATAAGCGGAATACTTTTAGGCTGGGTTTATTATAAAACTCGCAACGTAATGGTGTGCTTCGGCATGCACCTGGTAAACAATTCTGCATCATGCGTCATAGATTATATAAGCCCCGGCAGCAGTTTCTATGCCGACATAATGAATCAGACCAGATTCATCATTATCGCCATATTCTGTCTGCTGATATTGGTTGCCTTAATTAATAGATTCAGAAGAATTTAATAAAAAGTTTTTGGCAGAAACATTATATTTCTGTTTGGCTATTTGATATCCCCTGTTTCCTTTCTCAATGACAGGGATGCTAATGCGCTGCATGGACGGGGAACAGCATCACGCAAGAGGCATTAAGCCCGACATCACAATTCCCGTTTATGCCACAGACTATATGAATGGCTACGACAGAATATTGAACATGGCACTGAAAATGGACGAATGAAGAGGATAAAGATATACGGACGGAATTTGAATTGCTGACGGTAATATAATTTATTGTATTATTTCGCTGTTTTGTTATTCCTGTCAGGAATTTTTATTACTTTTGTTCCTGCAAAGAACATGCCCCTGAGAGGGGCGGTGTGCAGGCCTCATGGTTATGAGCCGGAGCAATGGGCGTGAGCCTGGCAGAGGTATACGCCATGTAAACGAAAAGCTAGATAAGAACAATGTCAGCAGATAATTCATATAACGGTAAGATTTCTTTCGGCGAGAAGGTAGGCTATTCATTGGGCGACCTGGCTGCCAATCTGGTGTTTCAGATGATAATGATATATCAGCTGAAGTTCTACACCGACGTGTTCGGACTCAACGGAGCCATTGCTGGCTCGGTGCTGCTTGTGGCGCCTATGGTGAGTGCATTTGCCGACCCGATAGTGGGCATACTTACCGACCGCACCAGCACGCGTTGGGGCAAATATCGTCCGTGGATACTGGCATCGGCCCTGCCGTTCTGCCTGTTCTACATCCTTGCCTTCCACAGGCCCGACATACAGGACAAGACGCTGCTGGCCGTTTATGCCGCCGTGTCGTATGTGCTTCTGCTGATGATGTATTCGTTCAACAACACGCCTTACGCCTCGCTCGGCGGAGTGATGACGGCCAACATAAAGGAGCGCACAAGCATCAACACGGTGAGGTTTGTGGCAAGCACCATAGCCCAGTTTGCCGTGCAGGGCTTTACGCTGCCGCTGATTGACCGCCTTGGCGGGTCGGATGCGAGTCGTGGATGGAGCCGCACCATTCTGCTGTTTGCCTTCATCGCCTTTATCTGTCTGCTCATAACATTTTTCACCACCAGAGAGCGCATAGCCCAGCCGCCGCAACAGAAGGCAAGCGTTAAGGAAGACGTAAAGGAAACCTTCGGCAACGTGTCGTGGCGCGTAATGTTTGTGCTGTGTCTTGCCGTATATACCTCACTGGCGATGTTCGGCTCGTCGATGAACTTCTATTTCCAAAGCTATCTCGACCAGCGCTCGCTTTATGAGTTTTTGCATAACTTCGGACTTGCCGGCACCGAGCGTGAGGCTTATTCGGCAGGCTTCTCGCTGTTTAACATACTCAACGCCATAATGCAGTTTGTAGGCGTGGTGTTCCTTTCGGGATGGCTTGCCGGCAAGTTGGGCAAGAAGACCGTATATATAGTGTGCCTGTCGCTCACCGTATTGTTTCAGGCTCTGTTCTATCTGCCTTCGCCCGACGATGTTGTGCTTGTATATCTGCTGTGCGTATTGAAGAGTTTGGCCTATGCCCCGACGATACCTCTTATGTGGGCAATGGTGGCAGATGTGGCCGACTATATGGAATATCTCAACCGCCGGCGCGCAACAGGCTTCTGCTTCTCGGGCATAATGTTTGCACTGAAGATGGGGCTCGGCTTCGGCGGAGCCTTGTCTGGCATACTGCTGTCGGCATTCGGATACGTGTCGGGCGGCACAGCCATGCAGAGCAGCGGGGCTGTTGAGGGTATACGCCTCGTGTCGAGCATAGTGCCGGCAGTGGTGTTCGGCATAGCTTTGGCGTCGGTCGTGTTTTATCCCATAACAAAGCGTTTCAACGAGAAGATGCAGGCCGAACTGGCAAAGAGACGCAAAGCGGCAGAAGGGCAGGGCGAATGACCGTTTGCGGCAGTATATAAGAAACAAGAAAAGGAGAAAGGCTGAATATGAACGCTAAACATTATAATGTGGTGGCAGCTGTAATACGCAAGGACGGAAAATATTTCTGCGTGAAAAAGGGCCGCACAAAATACAGTTATACAAGCTACAAATACGAGTTCCCGGGCGGAAAGATTGAGCCCGGCGAAACGCCTCAGGAGGCTTTGAGACGCGAACTTGCCGAGGAACTTGATTATGACATATCTGTAGGCTGCCTGCTTGTGGCTGCCCGTCATGATTATCCCGACTTTTCGATAACGCTCAACGCATATCTCTGCGAGCCGCTGTCAGACGGGTTCGTTCTCTCGGAGCATGTAGACTATGTGTGGCTCGGCGCTAAAGAGCTGCGCTCAGTCGACTGGGCAGAGGCTGATCTTGCGGTGGTTAGATGTATTGAAGAGTCAGATTTGCGCTGAAAACCATTGGTCCTTTAGGCCGTTTTGCCGTTGATGCCAACCTTTTTTGTTTTATTCTGCTGCTTTCAGGTGTAAGTATAAACTGTTGTTTCGGGGTAATCAGGTAGCTCCGCCCAATGTTTCTGTGTCATCATTTTGTGCCGAAAAGTCCTATATTGGCGGTTAATTAATTTGAGCAAATCATATTTTCTGTGAATTGTTTCATCTAATCAGTAAATTAGATACAGCTTTTTTATCTGATTATACGTATTTTTGCAAAAGAAAAAACAACAGAAATATCGTTGCTGACGATAGTCTGTTAAAGGCGGATGCGCAAGAAATGCTCCGCAGCTCTACTGACAACGAAAAAATAAATTATAAAAGATTACATATTATGAAACTGATTGAGAACACCGAATTTGGCGGCGAACGCCCGTTGTTCGCGTCGCACGACCTGCACATCAACAACGTAACCATACGCGAAGGCGAGTCGGCCATAAAGGAATGCAGCAACATTGTGGCCACCAACTGCCGCTTTGAAGGTAACTATCCGTTCTGGCATGTCCACGGATTCACGATAGACAACTGCTATTTTGCCGTAGGCGGACGTTCTGCATTGTGGTATTCAGACCATCTGACGATGAAGAACACCGTGATAGACGCGCCTAAGATGTTCCGCGAGATGAACGACATCGACATCGAGAACGTTGAGATAAACGACGCCGACGAGATATTCTGGCGCTGCAACCGCATCAACGTGAAGAACCTGAAGCTGCACGGCGGCACTTATCCTTTCATGTTCAGCAACGACATACGTATAGACGGCTTTGAGAGCGACAGCAAATACGTGTTCCAGTATGTAAAGAACGTAGAGATACACAACGCCAAGATAACCACGAAGGATGCCTTCTGGGAGGTGGAGAACGTTACTATCTACGACTCAGAGCTTAACGGCGAGTATCTTGGATGGCACTCGCGCAACCTGCGTCTTGTAAACTGCCATATCTCAGGCGAGCAGCCGCTGTGCTATGCTCACGACCTGGTGTTGGAAAACTGCACGTTCGACAGTGAGTGCGACAGGGCCTTCGAGTATTCAACGCTCAACGCCGACATCCGCGGAGCCATCACCAACATCAAGAATCCGACATCGGGCATTATTGTGGCCGACTCAATAGGTTCGGTAACTATCGACGAGAACATCAAGGCACCAGCCAACTGCGAGATAAAGACCAGAGGCTGATATCATTGCTTATGGTGCTGACGTATATAGGGCAACGTGCCAGCCAAAGGGCTGGCGCGCTGCTTTCGGTCTGACAATTATTACTATTTACCAAACAAACTGCCTATGCCACAGCCACCCGGCCGCCTTGCGGTAGCTGCAGCTTATTTCCTCATATACGTTGTATGGGGCTCCACATATTATTTCATCGGGGTTTGTCTTCACGACTTTCCGCCCTTCGTGCTCGGCACGGTGCGCTTCGCCGTGGCTGGTCTGGCCTTGCTTGCTGTATGCCGGTTGCGTGGCGAGCGGCTGTTGCGTCGTGGACTTATCTTTAAGTCGGCCGTGTGCGGCATCATTCTTTTGTTTGTCGATCAGGGCGTCATCATGTTTGCCCAGCGCTATGTCAGCAGCAGTCTTGTCGCAATAATGGCTTCGTCTACGGCTTTGTGGATAATGCTGCTCGATGTTCCGCAGTGGCGTCGCAATTTCAGAAGTGTCTCCACCGTGGCAGGCATCGTGCTTGGCTTTCTTGGTGTGGCCATGCTCTATCTCGAACAGCTCAACATGCAGCGTCCCGGCGGCAGTCATTATGAGTATGGTGTGCTTCTGCTTATAGGCGGATGCATATCGTGGGCATGCGGTACGCTGTATTCAAAATATCACATCCGCGACAATGATGACGGCGGACTGTCGTCGTCGGCTTGGCAGATGCTTGGTGCGGGCGTCGTGTTTGCCTTGTGCGCAGGATTGTCGGGCGATTTCAGCAGTTTGCAGCTCTCCGCAGTATCAGCCGTTTCATGGCTTTCGTTGGCATATCTTATAGTATTCGGTTCAATGATGGCATACACGGCATACATCTGGCTGCTTCGTGTGCGTCCTGCCACCGAAGTTGCCACTCATGCTTACGTCAATCCCGTTGTTGCTGTAGTCATCGGTGCCGGCCTTGGTCATGAGGACGTAACGCTGATACAGCTCGCCGGTCTTGCCGTGATACTGATAAGCGTGAAGATGGTGAACAGAAAGTAAATTGATAATTGAGAATGGAGAGTTGAGAATGGAGAAACAAAGTTCAGCGTTAGCTAATTATGATTTGCCTTGTGAATGTGAAGAGCAGACGGGGAGCGCGATGCGTAATTAAAAAGTAAAAAGTAAAAATTAAACCGCGCCTTACGAAAGTGAAGAGTGAAAAATCCAAATGTCTTGTGTCTATCTTTGGATAAGGATTCACAAAGCATATGGCTCTAACTCCTAGCCAACTTGTTGGCGATAACTCCTTTAACTACTTTAACTCCAAATGACAATACCCCTCAAGGCATACGTCTTTTTTCGCTATGCTCAAGGAACTTCTCCTTAACTTCATAACTCCTTAACTCCTAAAAAATATATCCATGTCCAAAACCAACTATTCCCCAGTAAAGCCGTCGGAACGCTATGTCATTCTCGACGCACTTAGAGGCTTCGCCTTGCTTGGCATCTGCCTTGCCAACTATCCCGAGTTTTCGCTCTATACGTTTCAGCCGGCCGACGTTGCCGCGTCAATGCCTTCAGCCGGTGTAGATAGGATAGTGCGATTCTTGCAGTATGTGTTCATCGACGGTAAGTTTTACACCCTGTTCTCGCTGCTCTTCGGCATGGGCTTCTCGATAATAATAAGTCATGCCGAACAGAAAGGCAACGGAGCTTTCAGACTGTTCTACAGACGCATGGCCGTGTTGCTTGCTATAGGATTCCTGCATCTTATGTTCATCTGGAGCGGCGACATACTAATGCTTTATGCCCTTATGGGAATGGTGCTGCCGTTGTTCAGAAACGTGAGCAACCGGAAGATGCTTTCGTGGGCAGCCTTCTTCTTTTTGCTGCCCGTGGCTGTCGACACACTGACACAGATTTCCGGCATAAGTCTCTCGGCTCCTGCCGTTGAGGCTCAATGGCATTACTGCCGCAAGTACGGCATAACAGAAGAAAACTTCGGCTATTGGCTGCGCGATGCTGACAGTTATGCTCAGGTGTTCCAGTTTCTTATTCAGGGAGCGTTGGTGAGAGTGCAGGAGTTTGTCGACGGCAACCGCTACTTTAAGGTCCTTGGCCTGTTTCTGATAGGCTATTACATCGGGCGTCAGAAGATATACGCCGACCTTTCTGCCCACAGGCACTTGCTGCGCCGCGTGTCGGTTATTGGCTTCAGTGTCGGTATTCCTTTGTCTGTTGTCTATGCATGGAGCGCCGTTGGCGGTCATCCTTTTGGCAACGCTGCCCACTCATTGCTTTACGCCGTCAGCGTCTATCCGCTCGGCTTCGCCTATATGTCGTCCCTCTGCCTGCATTATCTTCGCAGCAGCCGTTCGGCGGTATGGCGCGCCCTTGCTGCTCCCGGCCGCATGGCTTTGACCAATTACATCTGTCAGTCTATAGCAGGCATGTTCCTTTTCTACGGCATAGGCTTCGGCCTTGGTGCCGGTGTAGGCCTTTCGCTTACAGAGATTATAGCCCTCGGCGTGTTTGTCCTTCAGATGTTGCTAAGCCGTCTGTGGCTCCATTACTGTCTTTTCGGCCCCTTAGAGTGGATTTGGCGCATGCTCAACTACGGCAAACCTCTTCAGTTGTTCAAACAGAAACAGAGAGGGTAGGGAAGGTTGATTGTCGTAGCTTTAATAAAAATGTAAAATGTTATATGTCTGTTTTGCTGCTTTAGGCGTATAATGTCTGCACCGTTTTTAGCATATAAGATTTTAAATGCTGAAAATTGAAAGGAAAACATGCGCTTATGGTTAAAAGATAAGCAGGAAAAATGTTTTTTGCAAGCAAATGTGTAAGCAAATGATAGTGTTTAGGTTTTAAATCATTAACCTATCGTTTACGCATCGTAAGTGGGCCACTTTTTAACCGAAAGTGGCCCGTTTTTTATTCGTTACCGGGCCACTAATTTTAGTCAATAGCAGTGTACTGGACATACTTTTATTGGAGAAGATTGACAACTTATTTAGTACACCACATTTGCATGAAAAACGAGAAAAATGATATGGGACAGATATTCCATATAATAAGTTGGAAAATGGTAAACATATTTTAATTTGGCTGAGAAATCTTAAAATGTTGTTAAATTTATTAAGCCTATTTTGGATAGTAAAAATAACTGCCGTATAATTTGCAATATGAAAACAAAACGAACAAGATATGTCGGAACAATATTTACAAAATAAACGAGAAAATGTTTCGATAGGATGCTATAGGAAACCAGATGACATTTGGACCTCAGGATATGCATTAAAGAATGAAAAAGCAGATAATTTCTAAGGGACGTTGTCTGTGGTAGCACAAAAATCAAGTATGAGAAACTATTGGCTTACTTTTTGCTGGTGATGAAAATGGTGCCAACAAAGATCCGACAATAAAAACTGAAACTTGAAACACCCCTATTTTGACATAAATATGTTTAACTTAAAAAGCATTGCCAATGAAACATAGACAAAAAACTACAAAGACAAAGGCTGCAACAGCAAAGGTGCTGACATTGCCTGACCTGTATGACATGTATGATGAATGTAATTTCAGATTCTTCGGTGGAACTTTGCCGTGTCCTCAGCTGGATTTTATGCATAAGAAAGATCCTGTAGGTTCTTTTACATGTGACTATTATAATGACGTAATTCTATCTGCCTGTATCATGATAAGCGACAGGTATAAATATACAGATGCTCAACTACGGACGCTAATGACCCACGAGATGATACATTATTTCTTATACTATAATAATGTAAACCCGACGTGGAGTCATGGTAAGGAATTCAGGACTATTGCAAAATACATGAATGTTGTTTATGGACTGAATATAGATAAGTATACTGATACCTCAAACATGGAAATGATTCAGAAAGAATCTTTCTTTTCCAGACTATTCTCAAAACGGAAAGCATGACGTTGTAATCATCAGGTTATGACAGAATGGCATACACAAAGAATAAACAAATTGATTATAAATTATTATTAACTATAAAAACGAAAAGTTATGAAAAATATTAAAGCGACATCGGAGATTCTGAGCGTGTATAACAACATGCTGGCTAAGGCTGATAAACTGACAGACGAGAAATTGAGAGACGAAGCACTGGCTGAAGCAGAAAAATACAAAAACGGTTTCGACTGGTCAGATGTTATCTTCTATGAGGATGGTAAGGCAGGAGTAAAAAATGTATTGGGAGAAATTCTTGTTCCGGCTAAGTTTGACAAAATAGCATTCACATATTGCTATTTCGTGAAAAATATGCCTTATATTGT
This sequence comes from Xylanibacter sp., assembly GCF_057607445.1. Classification (NCBI taxonomy): domain Bacteria; kingdom Pseudomonadati; phylum Bacteroidota; class Bacteroidia; order Bacteroidales; family Prevotellaceae; genus Xylanibacter; species Xylanibacter sp. The sequence continues at coordinate 158,187 of NZ_DBLZAX010000005.1, forward strand.
TATTAATCATGGCAACTTCGGAATGGTAAAATCTGACGGCTCCGGAGAAATGCTTGCTCCATGCGAGTATCATGAGATTGCGCCGTTGATATATTATGGCTGCTTTATTGTAATGGCTGACGACTATTGGGGCTTGATAAATTCCGACGGACGGATTGTGGCCCCTGTTGAGCATGATGACATTCAGATACTTGAAGATCAGTTTGCTGTGTTTAGAAAAGATGATAAGAAAGGACTTTATGCCTTTGAGAATGATGTATATGTAAGTCTTGAATATGATGACATAAAGCATGACGACATAGATGAGCCGATTAAATTTATCCGTGACGGAAAGACATTCTATATAGACACGGAAGGTAATGTCTACGATGACGCAGAAGACAGCGAACACTTATTGCTCGGTGTTCAGAGTGATCCCGTATAAAGATTAAATTAAGATATAACGTTTTCGCATACATTGGTGCGAAGGCGTTATATCTACATATCTTTTCTCGTCAAGATATGTTCTCGTGTCTTCTTCAGCAAAAACATACAGGTACTATTTACAAACGAAAAATATTGAGAAAATGAGACATACATACAATTCAGAAACCGAATTAGCATCAAAGAGCAAGGGTAAGTCAACCCGCTTGAAGCCGATACCAAAGAAAGATATGACAATGATGAATTGTCTTGAAAGAATATTGGAGATTGTTGCAGGTGAGTCGTTAAGTGCGGCGTCAATAAAGAGAGCACAAAGGTATATTCAATATGTTGCCGAACGTCAGAAACTAAACAGTATGCAGACTGTGCTAATGGCTCTTTATATTAACTTCAGCAATGATCCGTGCATAACTCTTGCCGATATCGCAAGTGAACTTAAATGTAAAAATCTGAAGATATTGTGCTATCAGAAGGAGATTGACGAACTGGAGAAAAAACGTATCTTGCGTAAATCCGGCGCACATGGCCCGTTTGACGGTTATAAGATAAACGACGGCGTGATGGACGCTTTGGTGGCAAATGAGCCGTATGTATGTAAACCGCGTAAGGCTTCTGATTTGTATGAACTGTTTTCGTTTGTATATAATTTGCTCAGTTTACGCAAGATGGAAGAAATTGACACGGAAGAACTTGTTGTTGAAATAAACGAGTTGTATGATGAAAATAAAGAAATATGTTTTGTCGATGGTCTCCGTAAGCTAATCTTGGAGGATGAATCTGTCCTCTTGTTGTCACAGATGGGAAGATGTCTTATGAACAGCAACATAAAAAATGTTGCGCTGGATAATTTTATTTATTTGTTTGACGAGGAGTCTGTACGCGCCCGTCAGTTAAGGGCATTGCAGAATGGAAGTCATGAACTGATGAAGCTTGGACTGATAGATTTTTCAATGAGCAATGGCTTTAAAGACCGCGGAACGTTCATGCTTACCGACAAGGCACGTAAAATTCTTCTTGACAACGTAAAGATTGCATGTTATGACGAGGTGAATGACGAACATACGGACATATTGAAGCCTGACGCGATTAATGAAAAGCAGATGATATTCGATAATACCGTCTCTGAGCAATATGACAGACTGTGCGGACTGCTTAGTGATAAGAATCTGAATACTGTTCGCCAAAGGCTTGAGGAGAAGAATATGAGCAGAGGATTTTCTATACTTTTCTATGGTGCGCCGGGAACCGGAAAGACTGAAGCCGTTAAGCAGATAGCCAGATGTACCGGGAGAGAGATTATGCAGATTAATATCTCACGGATGCGTTCTATGTGGGTTGGGCAAAGTGAAAAAAACATAAAGGCTGTTTTTGACAATTACAAAGAGATGTGCAAACGTTCTGAGCGTATTCCGATTTTGCTTTTCAACGAAGCAGATGCCATTATCAGTTCTCGAATTGACAATGCAAAAAACTCTGTTGACAAAATGGAAAATTCTATTCAGAACATCATACTTCAGGAAATGGAGAATTTCGACGGCATACTCATTGCTACTACTAACCTTGTTAAAAATTTCGACAAGGCTTTTGAACGACGTTTCTTGTATAAAATAGAGTTTACAAAGCCAACAGAAAAGGCCAGAAAGAAATTATGGCAGACTATAATGACAACTATTGATGACAGTTCTGCTGCGTTTCTTGCAGGTAAGTATCAGTTCTCTGGAGGTCAGATCGAAAATGTGGCGCGTAAAGCTGTAGTCGATTCAATCCTGTATGGCGAAGATAATGTCAATCTTGCTAAGATTGAGGAATATTGTAAAAACGAGGTTATAGGAAAATCAAATAAGGTAAGAATAGGATTTTAGCTTTTTGCTTCGTGTCATAACCGGTTGGTAAGCAACAATGTTTTTTGTTCTTTATTTATATGTTGCTTCTGCCGGTTATTATTGTTGTTGCTTGTTTCCTCATGGCGTATTGTGGTGCGTCATGAGGACAACATATGAAAGTTCTGGGATTTAAAATATCCAACATTCAGATAGACTGTTTTTATATTGTCTGAAAAATTTATATATTTGCTTCTAATTAATATTTATGAATTGAAATTGGCTGGAAAAAATAATATGCAAAACACAGATATTATGTATCATGGCTCACATAACTATTTTACTGAGTTTGACTTGAAGCATGTCTTGGAGGGAAGCGGAAAGATTAAGTTCGGTTATGGTGTGTATGTCACTTCAAAATATAGTTCTGCTGCCCATTATTCAGGTCAAAAAGCACAGTCAGAAGGTGAAAACTTTGTCTATACCGTGGCAGTGCCTTCATTGACGGATGATAATTACATAATGTTTAAGCAGCCTGTTAATGCTAAGATTGTTATGCGTACAGAAAATGTGCTTGGTGAGAAAATTCCTGATAAGGTTAAGGCTGACGGGAAATTATTCCGTAAATATCTGGCAAACACACTTACTGGGAATGATGACTTTATCGGAGAGAAAGCCGCTGCCGAGTTTTTGGATAACAAAATCGGTGTCGACTGTATTGTGTGGCCATATTCGTGGCGAAATCCTTCTCTTGGTACAAATCGTGCGATTTTTAATGTCAACAAAATAGAGATAATAAGGATTGACCGGGTTTGTCTGGATGCAAGTAAACATCTTATACAAGACTCTGTCGTCCCGGTTTTTCAATTAAAAACGAAGTATAGCAGATATGAGTTTTTATAGCATAGCGCCATTCATAGAAAAATACTATCCACAGTATTATTCTATCAAAGATTATCCGAAAGAGCAATGTGTAACCATACATAAAGTTAAAGAAGTGTGGGGCATATTAAGTAACTTCGGACGGACTCCAATAGTAGTTAACGGTGTTGAGTTTAAGTCTGCTGAGCAGCTCTTCCAGATGATGAAGTTTAAGGATAAGGATGTTTTGTTAGATATATATGGTGCCGGCAATCCGAAGATGAAAGCAAAGAAATGGGAGAGAACTTACAGGCGCAGCGATTGGGGACAGATGATTGTTGACGCAATAAAGTTCTGTCTTCAATGTAAGTATGATCAAAATGCAGATTTCAGGGAAAAACTTAAAGATACCGGCAACAGATATATAGTTGAGGATCAGACAACGTTCCGTAAAAAGTATGCAGATACTTGGGGCGTAAAATTGGTTGATGACAAATATGTCGGTCCAAATCTTCAGGGACGTCTGCTTATGGAGTTAAGAGACAATTGTAAGTTGACTTATAGTTTGCCTGATGACGCATTGGATTTTGTAAATTTGCTGAAATAAATAGTGTGGATATTTTTATATTAAACTGCTTTTTAGGTGGCTGTATTAGATATAATAATAAGCCCCGAAACATCATTATTTGAGCACATAAAAAGTCGTGACAATGATGTTTCGGGGCTTATTGTTTTTTTGCCTGACGTGTGTCACTCAGGAGTATTATTCGTCCTCATCCTCCTCAACAGCCCGTGCTTCCTTAAATTTCTCTTTCATAGTCGGGTTGTTGTATGTAAGTTTCTTTATTGTCAGGCTGTCTGCCTTGTCGTTGGCAAGGCGGAGGTTGCGCTCGGAGCCTACGAGGGCCTCTTTTATCTTTTGCAGGTGAGTTATCGACTTGTCTATCTCGTCGATTGCTGTCTTGAACTTCTCGCTCGCAAGGCGGTAGTTGTTGGCAAACTTCTCCTTGAAGTCGTTGAGGCGGCTCTCAAAGTTGGTTACGTCTACCGACTGGCTGCGCGCAATAGCAAGCTGGCGCTGATACTCTATGCTCTTCTTTGACGTCTGCACAAGTAGCGTTATCAGCGGGAGGAAGAACTGCGGACGGATGACGTACATCTTCGGATAGCGGTGCGACATGTCAACGATGCCCGTGTTGTAAAGCTCACTTTCAGGTTCGAGCAGCGACACAAGTACGGCAAATTCGCATTTCTTTGCTTTGCGGTCGTCGTCGAGTTTCTTCAGGAAGTCCTCGTTCTTGTGCTTCGTCGCAGTCTGATCCATTTCGTTCTTCATCTCGAACATAATGGAGATATATTCAAAGCCGTCTTCATAGTCGCGGAAGATGAAGTCGCCCTTGCTGCCGCCCGATGCGTCGTTGTCTTTCTCAAAGTAGGCGTTGGGGAATAGCGGGCGCATGCGGTTGAACTCCGTGCTGCAGTGTATTTCGAGCGTCTCGCCGACCATCTTTGTCGACATCCTTGTCTTCAGGTCTTTATAGTAGTCAACCTCTTCCTGCTTCTTTTTCAGCTGTATCTCGTAAGTTTCCTTTATGCTGTTCTCACGCAATGCGGCCTCATTCTTCTGCTGGTTCACCATGCCCGTAAGCTCAACAATCTTGTTTTCTTTCTCCTTCAGAGCGTCCTGCGCCTTGCGTTGTTCCTCAAGCACGGCTATCTGACAGGCATCCTTACTCTGCGAAATGGTGGATTTCAGTTCCGAAATCTCCTTGTCCTTCTTTGCCAACTCACCGGCCAGCTCGAGCGCATTAGTCTGCACCATGCTCTCAATCTTAGCCTTCAGTTCGGATATCTCCTGATTCTTTTTGTTCATTTCTCCGGCCAGTTCGAGTGCCTTGGCCTGTGCCGTGCTCTCAATCTTTGCCTTCAGCTCAGATATCTCCTGGTCTTTCTTGTTCATCTCTCCGGCCAGTTCGAGTGCCTTGGCCTGTGCCGTGCTCTCAATCTTAGCCTTCAGCTCGGATATCTCCTGGTCCTTTTTGTTCATCTCCCCGGCCAGTTCGAGAGCCTTAGCCTGTGCTGTGCTCTCAATCTTAGCTTTCAGTTCCGATATTTCCTGGTCTTTCTTGCTCATCTCTTCAGCCAGTTCAAGCGCCTTCGCCTGCGCCATGCTGTCTATCTGAGCCTTCAGCCGTTCTATCTCAGTATTCTTTTCTCCTATTTCAAGGTCCTTTGCCGACAGCTGCTGTCCGAACGTCTGTTCCGACTTCATCACGTCGGCCTTCAGTTCTGCCGCATATTGTTTCCTCACCTCTTCAAGTCTGCGGTTGAGTTCGTCGTTAAACTCGGCGTTCTTAACCTGACTGACGATAGAAGCATAGTCGGCCTCGTCTACCTGAAACACGCTCTGACATTTAGGACATCTTATTTCTTTCATATCATCGAGTTTTTATATTTACGTACAAATTTACGGATAAAACGCGAGAAATGCAAGCAAACCATGTTATATGTGAGGTTGGTGCCTGAGGCTTATGTAAAGGTGAGAAAAAGAAAAGTTGTAAAATTTTGAACAGTAATATATATAAAACATACTTAACTGTTCAAAATTTTACAACTTTTATGCCGTCTTAGTGTTTTAGCCTTCTATTTGCTCTTCATTCCGAGGAGCTGGCGAAAGGTGAAGTTTTTCGGGGTGTCTGTCTTCCGTCATTTCTCCTTTTCTTTTTTATCTTCCAGACAGTCAGCGTCATCTTCTTCATCCTTGTCGTCCTCTTCCGCTTTGTTCGGAATAACGGAGCCCTTCGGGTCGTTGGTCTTCTCGGTGTTCATCCATTGGCGTATGGCTGCCATTCTGGGCAGCAGGCGGATTACGGGCAGGCGGTAGTGGTGAATAATGATGAGCATCATCATCAGTATGCCTATGGCCGTCATGTAGCCGTAGCACTCTTTTATGGATATCATCACGGCCTGCTTGGATATCACAGCCATCGTGTCGCTCCACGACGGCAGGTCGAACGGCATCACCGTTCCGTCCATGTTGTCGGCCGCGTTAAGGCTGTTCTTTGATATCGACCAGTTGTATAGGCGCTGCACCGTGGCCGAACCTAAGGCCGTTCCTATGCCACAGCGTATATAGCCTATGGAGTTGAGCCCGAAGAAAAAGTGAGAGAAGGGGAGCGACTGCGACAGATATACGTTAGACGCCGAGCCTATCATCACCTCAGACACGCCAAAGGCAAACAGCGGGATGAAGAAAGCCTCTCTGTTGGTGTCGCCGTCGATGAGAAAATACATCGACACTTCGTAAAAGGTGAGCAGCATAAGCGCCACAATAAAGTATTTCTTGAATCCCCAGTGCCACTTTACGAATGTGGCAAAGGCCAGCAGCGAGCCTACCACCACGCCGTAGAGTATGGGCCAGTTGAGCGATATCGTGTTGAGCGAGTCGTATTTCAGCACAGATGACAGATATATCGACTGCAACAGCTTGGGCGCAGCCTGAAGAATGCCAACGCCGAGCAGAAGCAGCATGAGATGCTGCACTGACCTGAACTTGAATATAGACAGCGGCAGATACGGCTTCTCGTGAAACTTCGACCGGCACAGTGCTGCGGCAAAAAACGCCAGCGTTATGCCCGTGGCCTGCCATATAGTGCTGCTCATCCACCAGTCGTAATGCTCGCCATAGGTGAACAGCCACATGCCTGATATCAGGAACGCGCTCCAGAGGAAAAGGCCTATGAAGTCGACACCCTTCAGCGACAGAAACGGACCCGGACGATGGTCGGGTTTCATCATGAAATATACTATGCCGCAATGAATCATCATCAGCGCTATGACAAACAGGTTCATCAGTCTCCAGTTGCCGTAGTATGTAAGATACGCCGTCGTTAAGCCTGAAAGATATGTTCCGCCGCACACCATGATGTAGACAACAGGGAAGAACACGGCATAGTTGCGCGACGGCGTTACGCATAGACGGAACACGCTCGTGCAGCCAAACATGCCCAGCATCTTGCAGAAGCCCGCAATGAAGGCCAGTCCCCATATCATCCACGGCTCGGTTACCGACATGGTAAAGGCGTTGCATATTATTATTCCGATGGCAGAAACGAAAAACAGCTGCCGCGTGTACATATAGAATTTCAGCCTGTACATCACCGGGAAGCACACCGTTATGCCGCCCAGGGTGCAGTAGCCTGCCATCTGTATGTCCTCGTTGAGCAGTGCTATCTCGCTTACAATCTGGTTTGAGTATGACGTGTTGATGCTTCCCACATACTGATACAGGAAGCCGAACGCCATATACAGCCAGAAGCGCAGCCGTGGCGGCACCCAGTCTTTATACATCAGGAGCTGCCGCGTGCGTATCACGGTGTTTGTCGTATGATATAGCTTGGCCATTATCAGTCGATCATTTCACATTCAACGTTCAGGCCGGCACGCAGCCGCCTTATGTTCTCTTTGCTGTTCTCCTTCGTGAAGCGTATCTTCACCGGCAGCCTCTGTTCCACCTTCACAAAGTTGCCTGTGGCGTTGTCCTGTGGCACTATGGAGTATTGTGCCCCCGTGGCGTTCGACATGGCCTCTATCACGCCCACATATTCAATGCCCGGTATGGCGTCTACGGTTATCCTCACGCGGTCGCCTGGCTTCATCTTTGCCGTCTGTGTCTCCTTATAGTTGGCCACAACCCACACATCGTTTTCGTCAACCACCGACATCAGCGTCTGTCCGGGCTGCACGAGCTGTCCCTCCTGCAGCGTTATCTTCGATGTGTATCCGTCTGCAGGTGCGGTTATCACGGTGTACGACACGTCCAGTGCGGCATAGTCCTTGCGCGCCTTGGCCAGTTTTATGCTTGCGTCCTGCTGTCCCAGCTTCTTTGTCTGTTCGTTCTTGGTCAGCGACGTTGAGCGTTTCTGCCTGCACAGCATGTCATATTCGGCCTTTGTGCTTTCATATCTTGTCTTCACGTCGTCATACTGTTTCTGCGTAACGGCCTTGTTTTTCAGCAGCACCGAGTAGCGTTGCAGGTCGCGTTCGGCGTTTTCCAGTTCGGCCTTTGTGCCCAGTATCGACGCCTCGTTCACGCCTATGTTGCTTTCCGTGGTGCTTATCGCCGAGCTCATCACCGTCTTGCCCGACACGGCGTTCTGCAGTTCGGCTTCGGCCTCAGCCAGCTTCAGCCTGTATTCTCTGTCTTCGAGTATCACCAGCGTGTCGCCTTTATGCACGAAGGAATATTCCTCAACGCACACCTTCTTGATGTAGCCCTGCACGCGTGCGTTCACCGGCACGATGTGTCGGCGCACCTGAGCATTGTCAGTGAAAGTTGAAACGTTGAATTTTATAAACTGTACACATATCCACCATATACCTATTGCCAGCACAGCCAGAACCACGATGTTCTGGATCATTCGTCTTGTCTTGCGGTTCATGTTTAAAAGTTTCCTGAAATATATTTTAGTTGATAATAATAGTACACCACATTCACGCGTGCGTTAACCAGTCTTACCTCGGCGTCGAGCTTTGACGTCGATGCGTCGAGCATGTCTGTCAGCAGCGACAGGTCGGCCGAATAGCGCTGCTCCACAATCCTGTAGTTCTCGTTGGCCAGTTCTACGTTCTTTTTCTGCGTCTCCACCTGACGGCATGCCTCGGTGTAGTATTTGTACATCTGGTCCACCTTTCGGTCTATCGTTTCCTTTTCAGCCTGGCGGTTGTCCACCAGCTTTGCCGTCTGCATCCTTGCGGCGTTGAGTGAGGTGTTGTCTTTATAGAAGGCCGACAGGTTCATCGACAGCTTCACGCCCACCCACCATGTGTTAATGTTGTTGTTCTTCACGGGAGCGCAGTTGGTTATCGGCCCTTCGAGACTGTTGCCAGCCGTCAGTCCTATCATGGGCATCATGCGGCTGCGCACAATCTTCTCTTCGGTCTTTGCCTGCGAGTAGGCCAGGTCGAGCCGTTTCAGCTTGGGCGACATCTCGGCCTCCTGTCTCCAGTGGCTTGCTCCAAGGTCGGGCAGATTCATCTCGTCCGTGCCGAGCCATGGCTCTATCATCGTGCCTTCGTCAAGTCCGAGATACACCAGCAGACTGTAGTTAAGATGCTCCACGGCGTTGGCCACGGTGCTTCTGTCGTAAGTAAGGTTCGACAGGGTCAGTTCGTAGCGCGTAACGTCGTTTGCCAGTGCCAGCCCCTGTTCAGAGCGCACCTTCATCTCCTCAATCAGTTGTTTTGTCAGCTTGATGTTCTCGTCGTACACACTCAGCAGGTTGCGGTTTTTCAGAAGACTGAGATAGCAGTCGAGCACCTCCATTTTAATGTTATCCGTAACAATCTTCAGGTCGGTAGATGCCATCTGTGTCTGATATCTCGTCTTCTGTATTCCTGCCGTTATCTCACCTCCGGAGTAGAGAGGCTGATAGAGCGAAAGAGAAAGCAAGTTGCCCAGATGGGGCATTGCCGAACGTGTAGGGTTCGAAAAGTCACGCTCCAGAATTGTTGCATCCCCCAGATAGTTTACTCCTGCTTCCAGACCGATGTCGGGCAGTCGCTTTGCCCTTGCGTTCTTTTCTAGTTGTCTGGAAATGTTCACATCCTTTTGTGCCGCTTTAACTTCTACATTCGATTGTTCCACTCTTCTAAACAATTCGTCAATTGTCATCCTCAACTGTTTCTGAGCGGACACCAGGCACGCCATAACACTGTTGCCGGCAAATAATAACAACACGGCTAATCTCCGTAATCTCATACTTTATGTCGCTTTTTTGGTGTGCAAAATTACGGATTTAACTTTGATTAAGACTATTCTATATCCGCCCTAAATTTGTCATATACGAAACAAATAGCCTCATTTTGTCCATTTTTCATGTTCTTTCTGCGTTATTTCTCTTACCATAAGCCCCAATGCCATGTTAATGATAATGTCTTAATAATTCTGTTATTTGTTAATTATTTTTGCAATTGTCTTGTTGGGTATATTGTTATTTGGAGTTAAAGGAGTTATCGCCAACAAGTTGGCTAGGAGCATATTTAAGTGAAGAACGAAGAGTGAAGAGTGAAAAATCCAAATGCTAACGTAGTGCTTGCGACAATAATCAACAAAACTAATGTGCCGGCGGATCTGCGCTCCGCTGGAATTAAATATAAGGATCTCTGATCCGCTTAAAGTACCGCTTGTTTAAGTGAATAGCAGGCGCAAAAGCGCAAATATAAATGAAAAATTAAAAGTGAAAAACGTGTATGCCAAGCTAGCATAAGACTACATAATAATACAAAATATGAAGTAATCGGATCACAGATCCTTATATTTAATTCCGGCGGAGCGCAGATCCGCCGGTACATTAGCCAACGTAGTGCGTGTGAGAAGAAGCTACAAGGCATTTGGATTTTTCACTCTTCATTCTTCACTTAAACACGCACTACGTTGGCTATTGTCTTAACTCCTTAACTCCTTTAACTCCTTAACTTCTTTACTCCATAACTCCTTGATTACTTTTACTTACGTTCTGCGCCTCCTCTATATTCCGTAGGCGAGACGCCGAACTGTTTTCTGAAGAATTTGCCGAACGAGGCCTGGTCGGCGAAGCCCAGTCTGTAGGCTATCTGTTTCACGGGCAGGTCGGTGCAGTCGAGCAGCCGTCGCGCTTCGGTTGTCAGCATGTGCGCTATGTGCTCGTTAACCGATCGTCCCGACACCTTGCGCACTATGCGTGACAGGTAGGTTGACGACACGTTAAGCTGCGACGAATAAAACAATATGTAGTGCTCTTTAAGGTAATTGCCGATTAGCAGTTTTCTGAACTCGCGGTAAATCTCCACGGTGTGCGGCACCTTCGATGGATCTGCAGCGCATCCCGCCCTCAGTATCTCGGCAAAGCGCAACAGCAGCAGGTTAGACAGATGCAGCATCAGGCCGTTGTAGTGCAACTGCTCCGTGTTGATGTCAGAATAAAGCCCTAGCATCGTCTGCATACATTCCATTTCGCTTTCGCTCAGACTCCTTATCGGCAGCGCGTTCTCGTTGGCAAACGAAATCATCTGGTTATACACGGGCGCATAGGCCGACAGGTCGTCAAAGTATGCCGGCATAAAGCTCACGCCTTCCATCATGAAGTCGTCGTCGGCATCGCTCAGCGACACCACCATGTTTGGCGTCAGAAAAGCCATAGAGTTCTTTTTTAGTGTCTCCGTGCTGTAGTTTACCGAGAGCTTCACCGTTCCGCTCTTCACCAGCATTATGCTGAACGAGTCGCTGAGCATGGGCGCAACCTTATATTCCGTGCCCATGCCGGCCTTAGTGCTGAACACCGCAACCTCATCGCATGGCATCACGGTTTCATATCCCTCATGCCTTACCTCGTCAAAAAACGTGTCGTGAACGCTATACATCTTTCCGCAAATATTGTCTTTGGCATACAAAGGTAGTGAATATTTGGGAGATTTTCTGCAATCTCAATATTATACCGTCTCAATTCCATCAAACGTGGTGTCGATGAAAGTATATTTTATCATCTTGCTTGTATCTATCATTTTATAGTCGTCAAAGAGCTTTCTGATAAAGCGTAATTTAAACGCTAAGCGTATATCGTCTTTGTCTGACTCATCGTCTGATTGTTTCGCTTCTTTGGCTGTGATAGTCCTTATTCCGGTTATTTCGTATAGGTCACGTATGCCTTTTCCTTTAAAATATGGAATGAAATAGTGTAAATCGTCAAGTGCTATCGTCGTTGGGAATTGGCGGCCTGTGTAGTATAGGTCTGCTTTTCCGTCAATGAAGTTTTGATAATAGTCTTGGCGGTTGTTAGGTTTAACAAAGCCAATAAGCACTCTGTTTCCAACATCCACGAACGTACCTTTCTGGGGTATCACATTTTCTATTATTTTCTGTGATTTTGTCTCAATTAAGTTCTTTATAAACTCTTCCAACAGTTGCCTGTTTTGTTCGTCTTTAGGACGCAAAGGGAACGCACCGATATTCACGGCATCTATGCTCTTATAGAATGTTGCATCCTTTATATTGTCATGTTTACCGTCGCCCGGGAATAGGATATATCCGCCAATGACTTCTTTTTTAAGAACATCAGCTGATTTAAGGGCATCATCCGAATAGTCTTTATAATAAATAGCATCTCTGTAACGGTGCATTTGGTTAATAGCATCATCAGGCGGTACATCCACACCGTTTCTGTCTTTACCTCCTATACGATATTTTGCATCAAAGAGATATGTCATTTTCATATTCTCCTCGATGTCATTTTTTGTCAGTCTTAAAATAATATCCGGCTTTTGCGGAACAGTCTTTACAACAAGTTCTTTTATTCCTGTTGCGTTGTTTTCGTTTTCCGTGTTTTTCGGATTATAAACCAATTCGGCTAATTCTACGTTGTCTTTTTTAAACAAAATGCGTGAATGTTCTCCTTTGCCTAATTCCCATGTAAACAGGCCATTCATCTCCATTCTGTTTTTTTGCTCCACATCATCGTCGTTCAGATGCAGCTGTTCTTTCACGATATGGCTTACTTCAATGAAGCACCATATCTCATACAGAGTTGCAATGTCCTTAGTCTGAAGTTTATATATGCCATCGTTTAGCGAATACGCACGGCGTAAAAGATTCCATGTGCGGTAAACCTGACTATAGCCGGTAGCTCGTTGCAGAACCAGGCTTTCCTGATTTAACCCTTTGAAACTGCCTATTGTTCTGAAAAACGGATTGTTCTGTAAACGCTTTAGCGTAGCTGATACATTTTCCATTTCATGTTTCATAGTATCAGATGCACCTTTCAGACATTCAATCTGTCTTTTTAAAGCTTCATATTTACTTGCAATCTGTGTCAGGGCAAATTTCAAGAATCTGTTTTCTTGCGTGTCGTTTGTCTGTATTTGTTCTTCAACGCAATACAGGTGTGCATATTCTTGTTTATGTTCAGCCAGTTCATTTTCGATATATGCAGGAATGTGTTTCAGCTTATCGGCTCTCATATACGACTTATGCCCATGAAGCCTGTGTCGTGGCCGTTCAATGATGTTCTTGCAAGCCTTGATAAATTTCTGTTGTTCGCCTGAAAATATGCTCCACCAGATAAGTTCAGGTGTATCCTGATTCTTATCAGGGGTGAATCCGTGAAATGTTCTTCGCAGATAGTCTATCGAAAGCATGTGATATTCACGTTCAATATCTTCAATTATGGCTTTCCAATGCTTGTGGTAATCGAGTTTACTGCTTAAAACTTCAAATGAGAAACAGAACTTGCAAGTTTCTTTTCCGACTTTATATATAAACTTTATTTCGCTGCGTCCAATATCGTTGCCATAGTTGATGTAGCCGGCTAATGTATGTCTGCGGAAAGAAAACTTCTCATTGTCGCTTTGCAGGTCAGAACCCCATTGTGCATTATTAACATAATCATTAAATTCTACCCATATTGGATAGTCAGTGTTGTCAAAGAATATAGCTTGGGCTTGTTCTTCTTTATTTATAGTTGTTATTTCGTCTGAATCGTTGTGTATAACAACCGACTCTACGCCATCTGACCATGAATAAGTAGACACGAGGGCATCTTCGCCAAGATTATTCTTGGCTTTATCCCACGTTTCATCAAATTTGGCACATTCAATGTACAGTGTGAAGTCTTTATGTCGTATAGTGAGAAGGTCCATTTTAACTCCAAAAACTTGTATAGCCTGAAACTAATTTTTTTTTCATTTCTTTCAATTTCAACAAAGATACAGAGTCTTCTGTTTTGAAGTCTTCGTATATACTCTTCAGTCCTTCTTCAATTGTTGTCTTAAGGTTATCTAAGAAAGTGTTTGTAACCTTTGTTTCATCACCTTCAATACGTGAGAGTATTTTCATACTTGTTATCTCGTCCAATGCTCTCGCTATGACAAAATCTTCTGACAAATCGTTTCCTTGTTCGTCCTTGTTGTAAGGTAAATTATTTACCACATACAATAAGAAATCATTTCTTGTTCTGTAGGCAATTTTAAAAGACGTGTCAAGAGCATTATTGACAGCTTGTAAATATGTCAATGCTTTATCACACACATCTTTATAACCTTCATATACATCAACTCCTTCAACTGCGGTACCAATAAGTTCTTTTTCCCCTAATTTACCTATTTGTTCGTGTCGTTCAGTTAATCCAGAATATAAATCCACTTCGTTCATTTCTATTGTCATGGCTCTGTCCAACACTTTGCGTGAGAATGAGAATGTTGTTTCATCCATGTTAACAGTGCCTACTACAATCAGATTTTGCGGTATAGATATACCTTCTGATAAGAATAGCTTTCTAAGTGCCCATATATTCGTATCAGAACATCCTGCCAATAATGTGTCTACTAAATTTTCATACCATTGTGCAGGTTTCAGTTCTTTTGTATTTTCATCTCTTTCGTTTTTATATTCAGGCTTGATTAGTGCATCAGTTACAATTTTACCATCTTTATTTTTTTTACGAGTTTCAATTACACTTAAATATTCTGCAAAATATTGTTCTACCGGTGCTAAATTCATTTCATCTAGGCACAGAAAATATGGAACTTCGGGATGTTCCCATGCTTTAACAATAAATTTAAAAAAATCTCCAGCTATAAATACAGGTTGTCCACTAATACGACTTATATAGCCAATCAGTTCACTTGAATCATGCCAATTTGGCTTTACCTGAATCATTTCATAATTTATAGGTTTTTGTGCCTTGAATTCATCAGAATCTTTATCCCAATAAGCACGAGCTAATTCACGTACTATACGGCTTTTTCCTGTACCTGAAATTCCTGCAAGTAAAAGGAATGGTTTTGATTTAATTGCTGTAATGTATGGACGATAACTTGGGCATATGTTTTCTGTATGTTCAGGTTGTGATCCTAAATTTAAAGATAAAAGCATATGCTTCTCATCTTTTTCAAATAAGTCAAGAAGAGCATCATATTTTTTGTCATCACGTGGTATAGTACGAACGCAAAAACTTCTACCTAATTTTTCGAAGATTAGAAGATCTCCTTCATGTAGTTTCTCACCTTTTTCAGTAAGAAAAGTGTTAAGTTTTGTACTCCATCTTACATTTGTTGCGGGTTGAATATCTATAATTTCGAATGAGCGAAGATCACTAATGTGACAAATGTTTATGCCTATATTTTGGAATTTATCAATATTTGATTTTGGAACATTAAAAAAATTGATAGCTATATATTTAGGTATGTCTATTTGTTTTCCTTCGGCTTGAATCTTTGAAAGTTTACAAACATATATTACGTTCATATTATTATCCATTAAAATGTTTAAAAAATGCTTGTTTGTCATCGCGGTTATTTAAAACATCTATTTTACCGCTTTTATGAACAAGAAGTTTCATATCATTATTATGATCCACTTCTATAATTTGAGAATATTCATTGAGAACAAATTTTACACATCCAACGTTGCCCATTTCGCCTCCAAACAATGCGGCACCGGCAGTAATAAGATTAGGCTTATCAGGATGGTTTTCAAGGTAATCAACTAAACCGTATAATAAATTGATAGATGGGGTAATGTTAATGAATCCTCTCTTGGTAAAAGGATTTGGAACGTAATACCTCTGCATCCATTTCTCCATATAGGCAATTGCTTCTTTTTCTGTAATATCATGATCGAAGCGTGGAATATACTCATTGTCATCTTCATAATATAAACCAAGTTGTAATGCAAGTTGATAAGGTGTTCTAAAAAATGCTCCATTATAGAACTCACTCATGTATTCACGAAATTTATCTTTGGTTAATCTTGTCTTGGGCAAAATGCTCACAAGTTCTATTACCGTGTCGATTGAGGCGTTTCTCCATTTACAAAGTGGGTCTGATTTTGTTTTTGGATATTTAATCATGTTACGACCACTTTGATTTTTTGTGCTTGTATGGTATTCTTCCATATTATTTATTTTTGTTATTCCAATAATTTATTAAAGCCTGTTCTCTTTTTTCTATTTGATGAAGTAATTCATCATCAAAATGAGTTGGATATTTTTTCTTTTCAATTAATTTATCAACTTTGACAGACGTATATCTAATACCTCCTGTCATCTTGTCAAGTACATCTAAATAGTCTTTTCCTAATATATCCCATTCTTTTTCATCAAGAATGTTTTCTTCTGCTGCTATCTGAATAGTCCATTGTTCAGCAAATGCTCTAGCAATATTAGGGAATGTTTTGCTTCTCCATTTTTGTCGTTCAACCGCACTTTTGGTTTTAGTAAAACCATCAGAATACCATTTTGGTTGAGATTTACCACTGCCAAAGTAAATGCGCTCCCCATGATCTTCAGTTTCTTTTGAAGGATGAATAGGACGAAGATTTTTTATCCAAAGACATGTATTTTTTGAATATGGATCTCCAAACATATAAGGTTGTATAGACTGATCAGGTTTTCTCCAACGAGTACTCATGATGCCAACAGGATTTTCTATGGCAATGCGTTTTACATCTGCTCTTGCTAGAAAAAGGAAAAAATTTACACCGTCTTCTCTATCCTGTACGCGATTGGGATAACGAGGATGTGGTCTCCTTTTTTCTATAGGGAGGTCCTTGTCGTCTGGGTGATAATACCATTGAGCGCCGCTGACAGCAAGATATGTACATGGAGGATGTCCTATCATTAAATCCCAATTTCCGTCAATTATAGCTTGCTCACCATTTTGTAATGTAAGGTCTGTTTTATTGAGTACAGTTGTCACATCATGGTTGAAGTGCCATTCAGGATGAGGATCTTCTTTGTTAGTTCCAAATATAGTACCGCTACACTGAAATAGGTCACAGCTATATGCATTGTGTCCTAGTTTACGAAATGCACGACAACATGCCTGACTTTCCTCACATGCAATTAATATATTAAGTTTTCTTTTCATTAACTTTTTTCATTTAAGACATCATACATTGCTTCTGCAATACTTTTTGCAAATAGTACGGGTACGGCATTTCCAATCATTTTGAAACAATACGAATTTGATCCTATAAATTTGTAGTCCATAGGGAATGATTGTAATAAAGCAGCTTCTCTAATAGTAATACTCCTTAATTGTTCGATATCAGGATGTATAAACATATATCCATCTTTATTTAAATGGGCAACAATTGTTGGTGATGGCTTGTCCCATTCTAAGTTTCTATATTTAACATGATTTGATGTATGTCCTGTTATTTTGGTGTAGAAATCCATTTTCTCTTTCTGAGAAGATTTATTCATATTGTTTGCAAGCCACTCTACAAATAATTTTTGATCACGTTCACCATGATAACGTGGAATATGAAGATTTATATGTTCACCTGTTAGTTGTTCATGCGAAACATTACTTCTGCCAATTTTTTCAATTTGAGCTTTTGGGGTTAGTTTGGGCATATCCCCAATGGCATCGCGGACTGTTTTATGAGGCAACTTGCTCTTATGACGTGTTAGCGAATCATAGAAATCTTCCGTATTAAATTTTGTATTGTGCTTGGTTCCAAAAATAATAATACGATTGCGTTTTTGTGGAACATCAAAATCTTCTGCGCAATATACTGAATCTTTTAATAATTCTGGAGTGCGTATATCATAGCCTATAGCTTTGAATGCTTCATATATTCTAATTCTTACAGGTATGTTACCAGGACAAGCACTTAGTAGGCCAGGAACATTCTCAAAGACAAAAGCTGTTGGCTTGAAGTGGTCAACAATCTTTACAAAGCTTTCAAATAAATAGTTTCTGTAGTCATATTTCATAGAATTTGGGTCCTGTGCACGTCCTGCAATAGAATAAGCTTGGCATGGAGGCCCGCCAATTATTAAATCTACTTTATGACCATTAACCAAAGCTTCTAAACCTCCGTTCACTATGTCTATATGGTTTTCCTTTTCATATATTTTCTTTGTTTCGTCGCTCCAATTACCATGAATAAGTTCTTCTGTTTTTTGAACATCAAATTTAATAACACGTTTTTTTGCGTCATCTTCAGTGTGATGCCACTTGTCTATTAATCGTTGACGTAAAGTATTTATCATCGGAGTTTCCCATTCAACGTGAGCGATTCCTTCAAACTTTCCTGTTTGAAGAAATCCTTCACTTAGCCCCCCACATCCAGCAAATAGATCAATAAATGTATATTTGTTTTTTTTTGTCATTATTGGATTATCCCTTGTTTGAAATTTACTTGTATCAAGAAACTTTTATCCGGTTGAAATTTAGGCATTATTTAACAGTGTCTCAAATTTTAATTGGGACACAGTTGTATATTATGTTTAAGTTGTTCACTCAAATTTTATGGTTTCAGATACGCCATTTTTATTTTCTGCGGATACAAAGGTAATCATTTTATCAGATATATTTGTTTGGTAAAAACAATATTTAATAAATACGCATTAAAAATTGATTGATAAAATTGTGCTGACAATGCGGCATGGCGAGAGTAATACTCCAAAGTGTTTTATCCGTAATCTTGTGTATTATCTTATGCTTCTGTCTGAAAATCAAATATTTAGCAAAAATATTCATCAATATTTTTCAAAGTAAAGATAAAAATATGTATATTTGCAAAAACGACAAAAGTATGGAAATGACAGCAACCGACACGTTTGAAAAACAAGATTTGTTTTATAATCGCATGATTGAGGATTATAAGAATGGAGCGATACCACATTCATCTGTCTTTGAGCCTTATTTCAAATGGAAAATGGACGAATGTGGCCATGACGAAATTACAAGGGAAATGGCTTATATGATGATGGATGAGGCTTCAGCATTACTTGATGAATATTATGCCAAACACCCTAATGCATACGAAAACATGGATGCCTATATTGATGAAGACCCGTGGCAGCAATACAAGGGATTTGGCGAAGATAAATATGTGGTGTCGTATCTTGAAGGTATCGACAGCGAACTGAAAAATATCATTGCTGTATTGATGTAAAAATCTGTTCAGAAGAATAATTGAAGAAATAATAATCTTGATGTTGGACGCACCTCGGAACGGCACAGTTTCAAGGTGCGTCCAATGTTTTTTATCCACAAAATGCAGCCATGATGAAGATATCTCGAAAATCTGAAACATTTTTATGCTGTTTTTCTTATAGTTCGCATTAAAATTATCTGCAATAGAGCTGTTTATTAAGCAAAATCAGTCTTACTGCTTTCAAACTGTTAATGGCCTGTTTACGACCCGTAAATGGGCCACTTTTGCATCAAAAGTGGCCGAGTTTTTATGCGTAAACAATAGAGTTTTTTTTGAGAAATGGACGGGTTGTTGAAACGGTTGGCTGCTTACGGACAATTATGCCGCGGACGGTAGGGCAGGCGAGTGCATGGCAGTGTGTCGGCAGACTATAAAATAAAAATCCCGCCAACGTCCGCTTGGGGATGTCGACGGGAGGAACAGATAGAAAAGATAACAAATTATTAAGATTATGATGTGTTCAGAACCATTCCTTAAAGTCAGCGGCTCTGGCCTTGCTCACTATAATCCTTTCGTCTACCAGACCCTTGTTTTTCAGGTTCAGCACGAGGCGTCCGTTGAACCATATGCTGACATCCCTTATGGCTTTCTTAGAGACGAGAAACTGCCTGTTGGCCCTGAAGAACAGTTTGGGGTTGAGCATTTCGGTCAGCTCGTCGAGCGTTTGCGAGAATGCATACTGATTGTTGTCGTTGTCTACGGCCTTTACAACTCCCTCGGATATGTATATCAGCATGATTGACTCTACTTCAAGCGGAATGAACTTGTCGCCCTTTACGGGTATGAGGAAATGTGTCTTGTAGTTGTTTTCCTTCTTTATCTCTTTGATAATCTTTTTTATCAGTGAGTCGTCTTCATCTTTAGTAGTCTTGTTGCCGTTAAAGAGCAGTTCGTATTTGGCAAAGGCATTTCTGAGTTCATCCTTGTTGATTGGCTTCAGCAGATAGTCGATGCTGCTAACCTTAAATGCCCTCAGGGCGTATTCGTCATAGGCAGTGGTAAATATTATGGGGCAGGTGATGTCGACATAATCAAAAATCTCAAAAGCCGATCCGTCAGCCAGATGTATGTCCATGATGACAAGGTCGGGCATGGCGTTGCCCTTAAACCACTCTATGGTGTTGCATACAGTGTCCGACTCGCCAATGATTTCAGCCTTCGGATTTATTTCAGATATTAAGGCCTTCAGGTTGTTCAGTGCAGCTTTCTCGTCTTCTACGATGAATATTTTCATTTGCGTGATGTTTTATGTTAGGGGTATTTTTACGCTGAAGAGATTATTCTCTTTTTCCTGTATCTCGATGTCCTTGTTGAAGAGCAGCCGGTATCTTTTTCTCAGGTTGCTGAGACCAATGCCGGTGCTTGTGGTTGCCCCTCTGCGCGGCTGCAGGTTGTTGGCCACTTCAAGAGTCTCGTCGTCAATTGTCCTGATCGTTATGTGCAGCGGATTTCTGTTGCTTATCTCGTTGTGCTTCACCGCGTTTTCAACCAGCAGCTGTATGGCCATGCGCGGTATTTTTTTCATTAAGAGCGAATTGTCGATGTCGAACATGAAAGAGATGTTGTCTTCAAATCTCATCTTCAGCAAGTAGATGTAAGAGTTGATGAAGTTTAGCTCCTCCTGCAGACTTATCGTACTCCGCTCAAAGTCAGAGTCCTGTTTCAGGGTGTATCTCATCACCTTGGACAGCTGACTGATATAGTCTTGCGCCTTGTCGGGATTCTCTCTCACCAGGGCATAGAGCGTGTTAAGAGAGTTGAACAGCATGTGCGGGTTAAGCTGGTTTTTCAGGGTCTCATACTGGTTTTTCAGGTTTTCAGTCTTTAGTTGCTGGTTCTCAACCATTATCTTCTGGTTTTTCAGATTCTGGTTGATAAGATATCCCGCAGTCACCACGATGCTCGAAATGATAAAGTCTCTTATCGGGTGAGTGTACACATGCATCGTTGATTCGAGCGCAGGCAGACCATAATACTTGTTTATAAAGACAAAGCATTGTCCGAGAATGTCGTTGCATATCCATGCGACGACGAACGATGCTAAAATCTTAGTCTTGCTTAGATTTGTAGCAGAGCTGTTGGGCCTGAATATCTTTTCGTTGATGATAAACAGAATCAGTATTGATATGTAAGTGAACAGTATTTCGTTTGCCACGTATGTCCATTTTACATTATTAGGTGCGATGAGTTCTGGAAGGTTAGTGGCGAATGCCACCAGCAGGCTGATGGCATTCTTAAAGAGTATGTATTTGCTTTTGATCATTACTTGTCAGTTGTATGCTCTGCAAAGTTACTATTTTTTTTGATTATTGCGTTGACATACATACCTTGTCTGAACAACTTGTCTGACTCTTTCGCCTTGGCATACACGCTGATAGAGCCTTTCTTCTGGTCGACCATCTGGTCGATGGCATAAATTACGGCAGAGAAAGTTCTGTCAGAAATGCCGTTGACGGTAAACGTTATCAGGTCGCCCTTCTTGATGTATGGCAGATCCTTTTCGTATGCCGTCAGCTGAATCATGGTTTCAGCCTTGTTGAGGATGTTGCATATTGTTTCTCCCGTATTGATATACTGTCCCTTGTTGATGTTCATGTTAGTGACATATCCGCTTGCCGGAGCCGTTATGTTAAGATACGGACTTATGCCGCTCTTTCTGAGTCGGGCAGTGTTTACGTTGAGCAGTCGGAGCTGTGCCCTTGCGCCTTCGAGTGTGCTCTTCTGCGACAGATATTCAGCCTTACACTGCTGCAATTTTTTCTGTGATGCAGCTTCGCGTGATGCAAGCGTCTTCTGGCGCAGATACTCCTGCTGAAGATATTCAACCTGGGCAGAAGCCGTAAGATACTCTTGCTGCAGACTGATAAACTCAGGATTCTTTAGCGTTACAATCGTCTGGCCCTTCTTTACATAGTCGCCTGTAAAGACATATATGTTTTGTATCGAGCCTGCCATGGTAGGCGTTATGGTTACGTTGTTCTGCGGCGACGTGGTTATCATTCCGTTCAGGCCTATCTGATTTTTGTTGCTGAATATATCTTCAGGCTGTCCGGCCGTATCAGTGGTGTCTTCCTTTGCCTTTGCCTGTGCAGGTGCCTGCTTTTCAGGTGCATTGGCTTTATTGGAGCATGATGTGATTCCTGTGCATGCAATTATTAATGCTGATGAAAAGGCGATTAAAGATAATATCTGTTTCATATTCCTGTTATATGTTTTTTGTTTGTCATTTGTTTAATAAAGTTTTTATTCTGTGTAGAGGTCAAACTCCAGAACAGACACGTTATAGTTGTAGACGGCTTCGAGATACTGCTTCTTTATGTCGACGGCAGAGTTGATGCCCTGCACAAATTCGGTGATGTCAATGTCGTTGGCATTGAATTTCAGCAGCGAACTGCTTTGCAGCGACTCGGCCTCTTTGAGTGCCGCTTTATGATAGAAGTCAAGAGTCTCGTTCTGTTGTCTTATCTTTGTCTTCAGCTCCTCTATCTTGTTGTTTATTTGTTTCTTGTTGTCAAGCTCCTCCCACTGTGCCTTCTGCAGCTCCATCTTGGCCTGCTTGTTTCTACTGCTCTGCGGGAAGAACAGGATAGGGAACGAAACGCCCACCGTCCATGCGTTAAGATTCTTCAGCGGCATAATCTTCTGTCGGCTGTAGCCTATGGAGAATTCGGGGAAGAACTTGCTCTTCTCTATCTTCAGCATGTCTTTCTTCTCGTTTACCTGACCTGCAAAATAGCTCATGTGGGCAAGAGACGGGATGGCCGACTCAGCGTCAAGCTCGTTGATGCTCCTGAGCAGACCGGGGGCGCGTCCTGTTTCATACTCAGGCACAATCTTAGTGTCAGAATAGCACACCCATGTAAATCTTTTTTCAGCCAGAGCCACTTCCTCACGCCATTGCAGTGCGGAGGCGTGTATGTTGGCTGCCATCGTTGAAATCATGTCCTTCTGCACCTTGTCGATGTCGCCTTGCTCATAGCGCAGTTCGGCACTTGCTTTCAGTTTGTTTGCTATTTCTTCCTGCTCGTTGTAAAGGTCGTAGGCAGATCTTGCATACTGGTAGTAAGCCCATGCACGCGTCACTTCTGCCGTAATCTCCTTCTTAACCATCTCCATATAGCTCCGGCCTGTGGCAATCTGCGATTTTACAAGCGCGTTCTTGTATACCGGCGTAAGGAAAGAGCCCAGCGACTGTTCGATGCTCAGTTCGTAGTCTTTCTTATAGTCGCTGTTGAGCTGTCCCCACGAATATTGAACGTTAGTGCTTCCGCCGTCCCATATCTCGCCTTTGCTGGCCTTTATGCGCTCTATGTCGGCATTGGCCATCTTCAGTCGCGGATGGTTTTGTATGGCTATGTTTACAGCCTCGTTCAGTGAAACAGTGTCGGGCGTTTGTGCATACAGGTCAGTGCCGGCAAATGTCAGCAGAGCGACAAGTATCATCGTTATATGTCTCTTTCTCATAACAAAGCGTGTTATTGAATTTACAAGTTTATAGAAAACAGGAATTATCACCAGTGTAAGGATTGTAGACACGATAAGACCGCCGATAACCACTGTTGCCAACGGACGCTGAACCTCGGCTCCGGCAGATGTGGCCACAGCCATGGGCACAAAGCCGAGAGAGGCTACAAGACCTGTAAGGAACACAGGGCGCAACAGATGCGGACATCCGTTCTGGATAATTCTGTTGGTACACATGTGATATTTTCCACTTGTCCTGAGGTCGTTGAAATGGTTGATCATAAGAATACCGTTGAGCACAGCCACACCGAAGAGTGCTATGAAGCCTACACCGGCAGAAATACTGAAGGGAAGACCACGCAGCCACAGGGCCACTATTCCGCCTATAAGCGACAACGGAACCGTTGAAAACACCACAATGGCATACTTAATGCTGCGGAACGCAAAGAAGAGCAGCAGCATGATAAGGCCTAATGCCAGCGGAATGACAATGATGAGAGTGTTGATGGCATTCTGCAGATTCTGGAACTGACCGCCGTATTCAAAATAGTATCCGGGCTTCAGCTTTATGTTCTTGTCGAGAGTGTCCTGTATGTCTGACACCACTTGCTTGATGTCTGCGTTTCTGACATTCACGCCAATTACGATACGGCGCTTTGTAGCATCACGGTTTATCTGCAGCGGACCAGTCTGTAGAGTGATGTCGGCAACTTCGCTTACAGGTACCTTTGCACCGTCGGCTGTGCGGACAAACAGGCGGTCAATGTCGAAGTCCTTAACAATGTCTTTGTCAAGACGCACAACGAGGTCGAATCTTCTTTCGTTCTCAAAGACAACTCCTGCTGTCTCGCCGGCATAAGCCGTTCTGATTATTGTGTTAAGATCTTCAATGTTTATGCCGTAGCGCGCAATCTTGTCTCTGTCGTATTTAACCAGTAACTGTGGCAGACCCATAGCCTGCTCAACAATCACATCAGAGGCACCCGGAATCTTTTCGATATATTGTGCTGCCTCCTTGGCCTTTGAGTAAAGTTCTTGCATGTTCTCACCATACAGCTTGATGGCTATGTCGGCCTTGGCACCTGTCATAAGCTCATTGAAACGCAGCTGGATTGGCTGACTGAAGTTGAACTCAACATCCTTTATGTCAGCCAAGGCAGCCTTCATCTTTTCAACCATCTCGTCGCGACTACGTGCCGAGGTCCACTCGCTGAAGGGCTTCATTACGATCATAATGTCGGCATCCTCAACAGCCATCGGGTCGGTAGGCACTTCAGCCGTACCAATCTTAGCGACAACGTGCTTGATTTCAGGGAACTTTTCTTTCAGAATCTTTTCAGCCTTTAGAGATGTCTCAATACTCTTGGTTAACGAACTTCCGGCAGGCAAGGTCATCTGCATGGCAAAATCTCCCTCGTCGAGGGTTGGTATAAATTCGGCTCCAATCTTTGTGAACAAAAGCAATGAAACTATTAATGCCGCAAAGGCTGTTGCCAATGTCGTCCACACATGGTTAAGACAGAAATTTAGCGTCTTGATATATGCCTTGTTGAGGCGGTCGAAGAATTTGTCGGTCAGAGTAGGCTTTATGGCCACCTCTTTCTTAAGGAACAGAGACGCCATCATAGGCACGTAGGTGAGCGAAAGAATGAGCGCTCCGATAATACAGAATATAAGAGTCTTAGCCATCGGGGTGAAGTATTTGCCCTCAATGCCAGTAAGAGTCAGAATAGGGAAGAACACTATCAGGATGATGAGTACGGCAAATGTTGCGCTTCTTACAACCTTGGTTGCGCCTACTTCCACCTCATGGTTCATCTCGTCTATTGTGAATTTACGGCCCATCATTTTCTTGCTGTATATATGGGCAAGAATACCTTCAAGGATGACTATGGAGCCGTCGACCACGATACCGAAGTCTATCGCACCAAGACTCATAAGGTTGGCCGACACACCGAAAATTCTCATCATAATAAAGCCGAACAGCATGGCCAGCGGTATGACGGATGCCACAATGAGACCTGCCCGGATATTTCCGAGAAAGATAATGAGGACAAGGAACACGATGATGGCTCCTTCGATAAGATTCTTTATAACCGTTGAAATGTTGCGGTTTACGAGTTCTGAGCGGTTAAGATACGGTTCTATCTTTACTCCCTCAGGGAGCATTTTCTGCACCTTGTCTATTCGCCCCTGCAGCTCTTTGGTTACAACGTTGGCATTTGCGCCTTTGAGCATCATGGCAATACCCCCGACGCACTCGCCTTCGCCGTCTTTAGTCATCGCACCAAAGCGTTTGGGAGCTCCAAACCTGACTTTTCCGATGTCTGAAATGTGTACAGGAACACCGTCTCTGTTGGTTATAACTGTTTTTTCTATATCCGACAAGTCGCTTATCATTCCTTCAGAGCGGATATAGTATGCATGGTTGACAGTTTCAATGTAGCTTCCTCCGGTGTTCTGGTTGTTCTTGCTTAATGCTTCAAACACTTCGCCTATTGTGATATTCAACGAGTAAAGCGCTTCAGGATTAACCGCCACTTCATATTGTTTAAGATAACCGCCGAAACTGTTTATCTCAACTATTCCGGGGATGCCTGAGAGCTGGCGCTTGACAATCCAGTCCTGTATAGTTCTGAGGCTCATGGCATCGTATTTGTCTTCATATCCAGGCTCTACCTTTAGAACATATTGATATATTTCTCCTAAACCAGTTGTAACAGGCATCATCTCGGGAGTGCCCAGCTCGGGAGGTATTTCTCCTGCAACAGACTGTATCTGCTCGTTAATAAGCTGCCTGGCATTAAGCGTTGGCACCTTGTCGTCGAATACTACAGTTACTAGTGAGAGACCGAATCTAGATACTGAACGTATTTCTTTTACATTCATTATGTTGCTCATTGCTGTTTCTATCGGGAACGTGATAAGCTGTTCCACTTCCTGAGGAGCAAGAGTTGGAGATACGGTTACTATTTGCACCTGATTGTTTGTTATGTCCGGAACCGCATCAATGGGCAGGGTGAGCATAGAATAAATTCCACCTGCAAGCAGAAAAATTGTGGTTATCACCACAAATAGCTTTTTTCTGATAGAAAAACGTACGATATTTCTAAACATATTATTAATTATATTATGTGATTTTTGATTTACAAAGTTAAAAATCATTATGGTTAATATTGCCCTATTTGTGTTGAGCCGTATAAATAAACGGGTGAATGGTCTATTTTCCAGAATGAAATGTTCGCGGTGAATATTATTCTTTATTGTTTATATGTGTTTAATCCAAGTTAATCATTGTGTTGCCTATTGCTTGCTTTTATAAAAATATTGATACCGTCAGCTGTCTGTCCGTATCTTGTTGTCTGTTTTTCTTATGATATAGCCGGCTTGCCTGTTTTCTTGATAAAACTGCAAAAATGCAGACCGAATTCTAATATCTGATTTGTATTGAAAAATGGACTGGTGGTTGAAATGGCTGCTGACGGACAATTATGCTGCGGACGATAGGGCAGGCGAGTGTATGGTGGGGTGTCGGCAGACTATAAAATAAAAATCCCGCCAACGTCCTCTTGGGGATGTTGACGGGATAATTCTTGAAATAAATTTCTTTACAGAAGTATCCCTGTGCGGGATGCCTGTGGTTCTTATCTTACTGTACGCCGAACTCAGCCTGTTGCTTGTTCACCTCTTCGAGAGTGCGCTGACGCTCCTCGTCGGTCATCGTCTGCTTTGTCTCGCCTGTTGTGCGCACGGGCTTGCTTACGGTTGCCGTGGGCTTGTCGGTATAGCATGCCGGCAGAGTGGGGGCTACGCTCTCTATTGTCAGCTCGGCTGCAGCCGGAGCATACACGCCGTCGTAGTATGAGCGTGCCTTTATGGTTATCTTGCCCGGCTTGTCGGTGGCCTGTATCAGCACGGGAGCCGTTCCCCATTCAACGATGCGCGGGTTGGCCATGATGTTTTCGCCGTCGCCTATTATGCGGCCTTCGCCCTCAACGGTGAAGTAGATGTTGTCCTTGGCCAGACGCTTCACGTTGCCGTTGTCGTCGGTAACTTCGGCCACAACCACAATGAAGTCGCTGCCGTCGGCGTTGAGCTTGCGGCCCATGTCGTCGGCATAGAGACGCAGCTTGGTAGAGCGGCGCGACGGCATCTTCTTCTGTACGGCAACCACCTTGCCGTCCTTGATACCTTCTGCCAGGAGCGACACGCGCTGCCAGTTGCGCTGCTTGTAGCTGTATTCGCGTGCTGCCCAGAAGTTCCAGAAGTCTTTAAACACCACAGGGGCGCAGGGCTTATCGTTGTCGTTGTGAACAACAGGAAGAGTCATCACCTTGTCGCCCTCGAACATCGTAAGGCGCACACTGTCGCAGTTGGAGAACACCGTAACGTCGTTGTCGGAGAACTGAGTCATCTCGTTGGCGATGAACACCATAGGCTCGGCGTTGCGGTCTTGCGAGCGGAACATCTCGAAGGCGTATTTCTTCTGACGGAAGGCGTCGTATATGCCTCCGTAGTAAGTGTCAGGATGATAGCCGCGCTGATGGTCGAACGGATGCCACTGGCAACCGCCTATAAACTGGCGCTGGCCGTGGTACATCTCGCCGTAGGTGTCGCAGAGCGAGAGGGCTGCCATGAGCATAGGACGCTCGCCCCATGAGCGCGCCGCGCGGTTGATGTTGTTGTGAGCATACCAGTCGTCTACCATCTCGCCAAACTCTCGGGTGAATACACACTTGTCTTCGGGCCAGTTGCCCTTGCCAATGTTGTCGGCCCAGTCGTACACCACGTCGTAGTTGTCTCTCACTCCTGCCGACTGCACATCGGCCACGGCAGCAGGACGGCCGGGATAAGGAAACTCGTCTTTGGTTATCTGCAGCGCCTTGATGGCGAAGTCTTCGGGATAGCGCGTCTCGTTGAGTATGGGCTCCCACATCAGTACGCATGTGTGGTTGCGGTCGCGGCGTATTATGTTGCGCGTGTTCTCATGAACAAGCTCGCCAAAGTGCGGGTCCTTGTTCCAGTACTGCCAGCCCGGAGTGGGCACGATGACAAACAATCCAAGCTCGTCGCATGCATCCATAAAGGCAGGGTCCATGGGGTAGTGGGCACAGCGCACAATCACCATGCCGGCCTTGCGCAGGCGCTTGGCGTCGCGCCACTGCTGACTGTTTGGCATGGCGTTGCCTACGTAGGCAAAGTCTTGATGACGGTTGCCGCCGACAAGCTGATGATAAGGCTTGCCGTTGAGCCAGAAGCCGTCCTTTCCGCGGAACTCGGCCTTGCGGATGCCCATGCGCACCATGCCGCCGTCTACACTCTTGCCGCCCTGCATGACGCTTATCTCGACGTTGTAGAGATAGGGCGACTCGGGCGACCACAGCTCAGGGTCTTTCAGTTTCATGGCAAGATATGCCGTAGCGCTCGACTTGGCGCCAACCTTAATCTTCTTTGTAACCGACTTGATGCGCTTTCCGCTCTTGTCTTTCACCACCACGGCCACTGTAGGCTGAGCCGCTGAGGCTGATGTGTTGCCCACTTCGACGTTGACAAACACGTCGGCGCTCTTTTCAGATATATTGTCGTAGTGAAGGAAAATGCCGCCGCCGGCCACCTTGTTGGCCTCGAGCGCGTCGGTTATTGCCAGGGGCGACTTGCCTATGAGCCACACGTCGCGATACATACCGCCATGATAGCAGAAGTCGAGAGCCGTCTGCTTCTTTCCCGGCGGATAAGTCTTGTCGTCGCTGTTGTCGGCCTTCACCGCCACGACGCACTTGTCGCCGGCTTTTACGCCCAGTTCTGTCAGGTTGACGGTTATGGGCAGATATCCGCCCAGATGCTCTTTCACTTTTCTGCCGTTGACATACACCTCCTGCTTGCCCATAATGGCCTCAAAGTGCAGCGTGATGTCCTTGCCCTTCATGTCGGCAGGCACGGTGAAATGCTTGCGATACCAGGCAATGCCCTGATAGTTGCGGCATCCGCTTGCCTCGGCAGGCTCGAGTCTTACGCTGTGAGGGGCGCACACCACCTGCCAACGGCTGTCGTCAAAGTCGGCAGCAGCGGCACCCTGGGCGTCGCCAAGATGAAAGCGCCAGCCCTGGTTGAAGTTGTAGATAACACGTCCGCTGCCCTGCAGGGGAAATAGCCCTGCCACAGAAGAGCCTTTGTAGGCTCCGGCCGTCAGCGAGACGAACAACAATAATAAAAGAAAAATCTTTTTCATGCTATGCTGATTAAATTGATGCTTTGATAAAAAGAAAACCCGCACCGGGCATGGTGCAATATCACTGCGGCCGTCTGCCTCGTGTACATTCCCATGGCTCGCGGTTGCGGGTATGTCTTTAAAGTTATTCGGCAGACACCTTTGGGTCTATCACCACATGCTTGATGCGCTGGCGGCGCCATGTGTAGATGCAGTGAATCTTACCGTCGGATGTCTGGATTATCGAAGGATAAGAATACTGGCTTACGGGCGACTCTTCGAGCGTTATCCAGTGCTTCCAGTCGGTGCCGTTGTCAGCCTTCATCACCGACAGCGGAGTGCGCGCTCCCTTGCCGTTCTTTATGCCCTTTGGTATCGGGCGGTCGTTGCAGATAAGCACATGAGAGCCGTCTTTAAGTGTAACGGCATCAAGGCCACTATTATTGTTTGGAGTGTCAATAAGCTGCAGCTTGCTCCATGTCAGTCCGTTGTCTGAACTGTAGGTTATGCCTATGTGCTCGCTGCGTGTGCGTGCGACGGCTGCCAGTCGGCCGTCGCTGAGCACCATTACAGCCGGCTGAATGGCCTTTACGCCCTCGTCGGCCTTAACAAAGTCGGTGCGTTTCCATGTCTTGCCCATGTCGTCAGAGTATTCAAAATACAGACGCCATCCGCCTTCCTCAATACTTGTAGGCGCAATGATGCGGCCCTTGCTCATTATGGGCTTGTTCTTTATCGGACCGAGATAGCTCTCCTGCAGCGGCTCGCGCTTGCTCCATGTCTTGCCGCCGTCCTTAGAGCGCACCATCCAGCCTGTCCAGTCGGCCACCTTGTTGCCAATCTTGAAGTAGATAACAAGGTCGCCTCCGGGAATCTGATATATCACCGGATTCCAGCAGGCCTTGCGCTGATAGCCCTCAGGATTCTTTCTTATCTTCTTGTCGAGTATTGGTCCTTTGGCAGCCGGGGCGTTGGTGCTGTCGAGTCCTGACAGACCAGCCAGCTTAGCTTCCTCACTTCCTGTCTTGAACACGCCGTCGGCCACGAGCTGAGGCGCCAGCCATTCTGTAGAGCCTTTAGGCTTACGGCTCACCCAGATGCACACATCAGGGTTGCGCTCCTTTGTTCCGCCGAAGTAAGTTGCCACAAGGTCGCCCTTGCTTGTCTCGGCTATCGTGGCAGAATGGCACTCGGGGAATGATGCCGACTTATACAGAAACTCGTCAGAAACTACAGCCTTGCCGGTCATGGGCATGTCGGCAGTAATGTCGTATTTGCCCGAACCGATGTTCCTGATGCTGCCGTCGGGCATGTGCAGTTCGGCAGTGGTGTTGGCCGGAATCTCAACGTGCCATATCAGTTTGCCTGACTTCTTGTGCCAGCGGCTTACTATTGTGCCGTAGATTGACTTGTAAGACGCGTTGATGTCGTCAATCTCGTCAACGTTGAACGCAGGCTTCATCACGATATGCTTAAAGCCCGGCTTGTTCTCGTCAGAGTTAATGCCTGCCACATCCTCATAGATCCACGACACGAGGTCGCCAAGCAGCATCACGTGGTTGCCGCTGTTCATCCACGGATTGGCAGTGTCGCCGTTCCACAGTTCCCATATCGTTGTGGCTCCGTTCTCGGCCATGTAGCCCCAGCTCGGATACTTCTTGTTGGTTGCCAGCAGCCATGCCATGTCGCCGCGGCCCATGTCGGTTAGTCCGTGCATAAGCCACTGCACGCCTATCACGCCGCAAGATATGGCTCCCTTGTTAAGGGTGATGATGTTGTGTATGATGTTCTTCTCAACCTCACCGCGCACATAGTCGTCGTCAATCATGCCGAACGCCAGTGGAAGAAGGTTGGCCGTTACCGTGTTGTTGCCATAGAACGTGCTGTCGGGATAGAGCATAAGTCCCGGCACCTCAGCCGTGTTGCGGTTTATGGTGAGGAACTTCTTGTTGAAAGCATCCTTCACGCGTGCTGCCTCTGCGCTGAACTCAGCAGCGTCGGCCGGCTTGTCAAGAATCGTGGCAAACCTCTCCATCATCTTATTCAGTCTGTAATAGTAGGCCGTAGCAATGAGAGTGCCGTCGGTTACGCGCTTGGGGTCACGGCTGTGTATCAGCTTTATGTCCTCAGGCGGCACGCACCAGTCGCCGTATTTGTCGCGCGGCATCAGTCCGTCCTTGCCATACTGATACTTCATGTGGCCGAGCCAGCGCTTCACGTTGCCGTAGTAGCGGCTCATAGGTTCGGCGTCGCCATACTGGTTATACATCATCTCGAGCGAGAAGGGCAGGGCTGAAGGCCATGTTATGTTGTCAGAATAATAGTTCCAGTAGGCAGGAGCCACGTCGGGTATGCAGCCGTCTTCACGCTGAGCCTCGGTTATGTCGCGTGCCCACTTGGCATAGAGAGCGTTGTTGTTGAATATGAAAGCCTCGCCGAAACATCCGCGAACACGGTCGCCAAGCCACGGCTGACGCTCGTCGCGCTGCGGACAGTCGACGGGCATGCCCTTATAGTTGCCCAGGATGCCCCACATGGCGTTATTGTAAACCTTGTTGAGTATGGTGTCGGCACATTCAAATGAGCCTGTCAACTCCATCTCGTCGCTTACCACTTCGCCCACGATGCCGTCAGCAGTTACGTTGTCAAGACCTGTAATCTCGGCATAACGGAAGCCGTGATATACAAAAGTAGGAGCCCACCAGCGGCCGTCCTCATTGCCGGCAGCAACATAATAGTCGGTTGTAAATGCGTTGCGCAGGTTCTTTGTGAACAGACTTCCGTCCTCGTTGAGCTTCTCGGCATACTGAATCTTCACGCTGTCGCCGGCATTTACGCCGCCGATGCGCAGCTTAATCCAGCCCGCCATGTTCTGTCCCATGTCTATGATGTAGCCCTTGCCGCGCTTAGTTACGCTCACGGGCTTCATGGTCTTCACCACCTTCATGTTGGGACTCATCGCTCCGCGCAGTGTTCCCGTAGGTATGCCCACGCGCTCTGCCGCCATCCATTTAGAGTCATCGTAACCCACAGAGGTCCATGCGCCCAGTTCTTTGCGGGCGTCATATATCTCGCCGTCGTACTCGTTGTTGGAGCGTATCGCACCGTCGGGATTCAGTTTCCATTTGTTGCTCGACGAGATAACCTTCTTCTTGCCGTCTGCAAACTCAATGACGAGGTTAAGACGGAGCTTGGGATAGCCGAAGTTGGCTATCTTGTAAGGCTTCTTCTTCTGCTGCATGGTGTAGAAGCGGCCATTGCCAAGAGTTACGCCAATGGCGTTCTTGGCGGTCAGCATCTGTGTAACGTCGAACGCGTTATACAGCACAGTCTTACGATAGTCGGTAGGAGCAGGTGCAAGAACCTGGTCGCCCACCTTCTGTCCGTTGATGTATGCCTCATACATGCCCAGTCCGCTGATGTAGAGCGTAGCACGCTTTACGGGCTTGTCAAGGTCGAATTCGGTGCGCAGATAACGCGAGCTGAGCTTGCTGTGCACGTCTTCTACGTCCCACGGCATGGCCTTCTCCAGACCAATCCACTGTCCGCTCCAGTCGGCTTCGTTGAGCAGTCCGACGTTCCACATTGCCGTCTCGCTCCAGTCAGACTCGCCTTTTGTCGTTGTAACCTTCACGCGCCAGTAGCATGGTGTGTTGCTGCGCAGCTCCTTGCCCGCATATCTTATCCATTGCGACTGGTCGCCCTCGAGCGTTGCGTCCCAGAGGTCGCCCTCAAGCTTTGCGGCCTTTTCAGGTGTTGAGGCCACTATTATGCGGCACGACGTCTGCATCACGTCGTTCTCGTCCGATGTTATCATCCATCCCAGCCGCGGCGTAGATGTGTCGATACTCATCGGGTTGACCATGCGCTCTGTCTTCAGTCCGGTCACGGCAACGGGGAACGACGCCTTACGTCCGTTCTTCTTCTTTGCCGCGGGAGCCGTCATGCAGAGACACAAGGCCAGGGCCGCCAATAATATTTTTCTAAACATAATATTTATATATATTGTAGTTAAAGTAGCATTTTTAAGTGAAGAACGAAAAGTGAAGAGTGAAAAATCCAAATGCCTTGTAGCTTTTTCTCGCGAGCACTACGTCAGCTAATGTGCCGGCGGATTTGCAATTGCCGTGCAAGTGAGAGCGGAAGCAAATCTTATTTGATTATGCCGAGCGCAGCCGACAATCAATAGAATTAATCCGCCAACTGCATTGTTAATTAAATTATTCTCGCACGTACTACGTTAGCTAATGTGCCGGCGGATTTGTAATCCGCCGGAATTAAGTATAAGGATTTTCAATCCGCTAACTTCCTCTTTTCTTCTCCTCAAAAGTAATTTCCTTACTACTTAATCAGCTTGCGCTGAACATCGTTTCTTATTTTTTAACTCTTACTTCTTAATTTCTTAGTTCTTTTCCTTCAGCATTACGTCTGTCTTGCCGATATAATTCTTGCTTGAATCAACGGCAATAAGCACACGGTCGCTGCCGCGCAGATAGGCTGCATCGTAAGTAAACTCAACGACCTTGCTGTCGTATTCGCCGAGATAAGTCAGCTTGCCGTCGGCCGGATTCATCCACCATACGTTCTTCTTTGCGCCGCTTATCTTTGTCAGGTCGATGCTCATGGGCTTGCCGCTGTAGTTGTATACGAGCAGATAGTCGTTGCCGCGGGTAGCTATTATGCGGTCGTAGCGCTCGCCGTTCTGTCCTGAGATGATGCTCTGGTCAGCCACGCGCTCAGTGAACGGGAAGCTAAGCATGAGCCATTTGAGATACTTCATCTGGTTGTAGCCCGGATCTTCCATAGCCTCCCACCAAGGTTTCTCAGCGCCGAACGATGCCTTCAGGCCCGGACGTATAAACTGCATCACAGAGTTGTGGCCGTAGGTGTGGCCGAAAGCTCCGCCGAACACAGCCCAGTAAGCATAGCGGCGTACGTCGTAGTCCATCCAGCGCGGAGCCGAGAAGTCGTGAAGTCCCTGCGGAATGTCCTCGTATGAAGGCTCGCCGTCGATAACAGGGCGCAGCGGTTTCTTCTCAAAGCTCATGTCAACATAGCGCCAGTTGTCCTCTTCGGTGTTCTCCTTAATAGTGTAGTCGCCGTCGCCGTTGCGCTGTCCGTAGCGGCGATGTCCGCTCTGGAACATGTTGAAGTCCATCCACTCGCGGTCGTTATACCACCATGCCGACGTTGTGCGTCCTCTCGGGTGGAAGGTCATGATGTGGTTCTTGTCCACCTTCTTTATGGCTCTTGCCATAGCGTCCCACACCTCAGGCTTCTTGTCGCCCATGATGTCGCCGCCGATCATCCATATAATGTTAGGCTTGTCCTTGTATCTCTCGCCCAGGAATTTGCCAAGAGCGGCAGCCTTCTTTACGTCCATCTTGTCGATCATAGAGCCCCAGATGCAGTCCATGGCGATGTAGATGCCGTTGTTGGCAGCCACGTCTACGATATAGTCGAGATGCTCCCAGTAGCCGTAAACACCCGGCTTAGACACCTTGCTGAAGTCGAACTCGGCGTTGTTGGCAGCATGACCATACACGTTGAACGTAGGGATGGCGTTGAGCACCTGTATCTGCTCTACGTTATATCCTGCCAGGCGGTCTTTCTCGAGGAAATATTCGGCCTCCTCGCGGTTAAGACGTTCGGGCAGCAGCCATGCCGTGTTGCCCATCCAGAAAAACGGCTGTCCGTTTTCGTGCACTATGTAACGGTTGTTCTCAGACACTACGAGCCGTCCGTTGCTCCACGGCTTGTAGATTTTGCCTGCCGCATTTATAGCCAAAGTGCTGAGCAGCAGGGTTGCGATAAATAGTATTCTGCTTTTATTCATACTACTTTTTTATTGATTTTTGTTAGTTAATATTATTCTTTTTCTCGGTTAATTCATAAGGTTTGCAATCACTTTTCAATTAGTTTTGTAAAGTTGCTTTTGCCTCTTTATGTTCCAGCTTATCGCCGTTGCGTTGTGAAAGACGGCATATCGCGTTGCGAAACATGGTCTTTTACACGCCAAAAGGCCGCCTTTTGCGATGTTAAAGGTAGCCTTTTGCAACCCGTTGAATATCAGTAGGTTGCAGAGCCGGTTGCTTCATGGCCGATTTTGTGCCGCTTGGCCATGCCCGGCTTATATACGTAAAGTGGCGGAAATATGGGCTTTGTTCTGTTTTTCCCATATTCCGCCACATATATTATTCTGCTTCAAATGTGTACACAGCGCCCTTCTTGGTGCTTATGTCATACAGATATGTCTTCTCAGCCTCCGGCATCTTCTCGATGGCGTCAGGATAGTTTATCTTCTGACGGATGTCCGTTGGAGTTTCAAACAGTCTGTTCTTGTTCTCGCCCTTTGCAGCCTTCAGGCCCTTGCCCTTCAGAGGCACAGCCGAACGTATGCGCAGGTTGCCGCCAAGTTCCGACTTAACAGTTGTCTTTGTTATCTTGTTGTCCTTCCATGTCATGCTCACCTCAAAGCCTCCGCGCGCCTTCAGTCCGCTTACGGAGCCGTCTTTCCATGCGTCGGGCAGGGCAGGCAGCAGATAGACAAAGCCGTCGTGGCTCTGCATGAGCATCTCTGCTATGCCGGCCGTGCAGCCAAAGTTGCCGTCAATCTGGAATGGCGGGTGAGCGTCAAAGAGGTTAGGATAAGTTCCGCCCTTCTTCTTCTCGTTGCGCACCAGTGTCAGCTGGTCGCCGATTAGCTTCCATGCGTGGTTGCCGTCGAGCAGTCGTGACCACAGACACACCTTCCAGCCCATGCTCCATCCCGTAGACGGGTCGCCGCGGTGTATGAGCGACTTGCGTGCAGCGGCAGTGAGTTCGGGTGTGCGGAACGGAGAAATCTGATTGCTCGGGAAGAGTCCGTACAGATGAGACACGTGTCTGTGCACGTCCTCCGGATTGTCCCAGTCGTCCATCCATTCCTGCAGCTGCCCCCAGCGGCCTGTCTGCATGGGCACCATCTCCGTGAGCTTCTGCTTCAGACTGTCGATTATTGTAGCCGTCTTGGTCTTGCCCAGTATGTCGGCAGCGTCAATTACGTGGTTGAACAGGTCGTATAGCAGCTGGTTGTCCATCGTTACGCCGGCTGCCGTTGTAGCCTTGTAGGGGTGCTGGTTCTCGGGCGACAGACTGGGGCAGATAACCCACCAGTTGTTCTTAGGCTCGCGCACCATAATCTGATTGAAGAAGCGTGCCGCGTTCTCCATTATCGGATATACGCTCTCGAGGAACTTCACGTCGCCTGTGTAGAGATAATGCTCCCACAGATGCTGGCACATCCATGCGCCGCCCGTAGGCCACAGACCCGACGGAGCCTTGTCTATGGCTCCCGTTACGCGCCAGATGTCGGTGTTGTGGTGCAGCACCCATCCGTCGGCACCATACATTATGTCGGCCGACTTGTGTCCTGTCTCGCTCACGTCCTTGATAAGACTGAACAGCGGACCGTTGAGTTCGGTCAGGTTGGTCGACTCTGCCGGCCAGTAGTTCATCTCAAGATTGATGTTACATGTATATTTGCTGTCCCACGACGGCAGCATCTTGTCGTTCCATATACCCTGCAGCGTGGGCGGCTGTGTGCCCGGCTGAGATGTGCATATCAGCAGATAGCGGCCAAACTGGAAGTAGGTCTCAACCAGATGCAGGTCGGTCTGCTTCTTGAACAGCTCCACGCGCTTGTCGGTTGTGGTTGACGCAAATGCGTCTTTGCCGAGGTCGAGCTTCACGCGGTCATACAGAGCCTTGTATTTCTTTACGTGTGCGGCCTTCATCGTGTTGAAGTCCTTAGCCAGTGCCTCTTTCAGGGCCGTCTCAGAGCGCAGCGTGTCGTTGCCGCTGATATCCTTATAGCTGTTGAAGTTTGTGGCTATTGTCAGATATATTGTAGCCTCGTCGGCACCGCTTATCTGCAATACGCCGTCGCGGCTGCACATACTTCCGCCCTTTACGGTTGCCGTAGCCCTGCCGGTAAATGTTACCTTGCCTTTCTGTCCTTCGTGCCATCCGCTTATGCCGCTCAGCACAATCTCGTTGCCTTCCGACTTAATGGTTACGTCCTGCTGCGGCGATGTCATCTGCGCGTTGCAGGTTATCATGCCCTTCTTGCTTGCAGTGAGGTGTATGGCTATTACGTTTCCGTCGAACGACGAAATGTATTCTCTCTGATATGTTACGCCGTTGCTTGTGTATCTTGTTATGGCGCGGGCAGAGTCAAGGCTCAGTTCGCGGTAGTAGTTGGTGTACTCGCCGTTGCCCGGGAAGTTGATATACAGGTCGCCAAACGGCTGATAAGGCATACCGCTGTTGGTGTTTGCCTGCACGTGTGCCGTGGCCAGGTCCTGCGCTTCCTTGTATTTGCCTTCCCACACCAGCTGTCTCACCTTCGGCAGATACTCCTTTGCCTCCGGGTTGGCGTTGTTGTTGGGCCTTCCTGCCCATATTGTCTCCTCGTTGAGCTGCAGACGCTCAGAGCCCGGCGTGCCGTATATCATGGCGCCCAGGCGGCTGTTGCCTATCGGCAGAGCCTCTGTCCATGTGTATGCCGGTCTGGCATACCACAGCACATGCTTGTTTTCGGCCATTCCCTCTGTTGTTGTCATCAGGCATACGGCCGCCAGCAATGTTGTCTTTAGTAGTGTTTTTTTCATTTATTTCTTAGGTGTAAATCTTAGTGCGTTCTCGTCTTCAATCGTAACCTTGCTCTCGTCGAGCTTTGATGCGTCGAGGTTGAAGGTGTCAATAAAGAATTTGTAAACAGCGTTGCGCTTGTTGTCGCCAAAGTCGTGGCGCTCTTTCGGCAGGTGGATGTTGCTCACCTTGTCGGTAGCACCATAAAATCCGTATATGCGCTGCAGGTAAGGATATTCCAGTTCGGGCGTTGTCGATGTCCAGTCGCCGCCGTCGCTCACCAGCATCATCGGCTTCGGGGCAAACATTGCAGCCAGTTCGGCGTTGCATGTGCCTCCTCCTGCCAGCTGTATCGGCATTCCGCTCTCACACGGACATCCGCCGTCGAACCACGACGAAACGCTCACCACAGGGTTGGCAGCCGTAAATCTGTCGTCGAGCACCGTCAGCAGCACGGTCTGAGTGCCGCCGCCCGAGCCTCCGTTTACGCCTATGCGCTTGGTGTCTACGTCCTTGCGCTGTATCATCCAGTCGAGTATCCTTATACCGTTTAATGCCTGCATCACGTGAGCCTCAGGTGTCTGGTGTGCCTTGCTGCCAACTTCGTCGGCTGATTCGCCCCATCCCCACAGGTCATAGTCTACACATATCGCGCCCATGCGTGCCAGCGTGCCCAGTCTCAGCTGCTGCACCTTGCCGTAGCGTCCGTTGCTGAAGTGTCCGTTGGGGCATATTATCAGCGGATGCTTTCCCTTGCTCGTCGGTGCATAGATAGAGCCGCACACAGTGTGGCCGTTCGTTGTCTTCAGTCTGAAGTTCTGCACGGTATATCCGTCAAACTTTCTTATCTTCGAGTATTCGGGTTTCTCCTTTGAGCAGAGCGGCAGCAGCTTGTCTATGCCGAGGCGCTCTCTCACTTCCTTGCGCAGCGTGTCGCGTCGTGCTTCCCATTCTGTTTTATTGCTGTAAAGCGATGTCAGCCAGCTTATCATCTTCTGTCCGTCCTCAGGCTGTCTGCGCGGATATTCGTAAGGCTTTATCTTATACAGCTTGTCGTTCTGCTTAACAGCCTTGAAGTCGAAGGGCGACAATATGTTGTTGAGAGTCTCTTCGAGAGAGTAGGGACGCACGCGGAAGTCGGCATACGCCAGTTTCAGTCCTGTTGTGTCAACGTTGTATTTCAGTCTTATTCCGAATCTCGCCGACACGTCGTTGAGCACATCGCTCAGCGGTCTTGTAAATTTGTTTTCAAAAGTTTGAGCTCCGGCACTCATGCTCAGTAGCATAAGTGCCGGAATTATAACACGTTTCATTTCTTGTTTATTTTATAAGTCAGTTTACCCAGACCGTCCCTCTTGGCGGCCAGTTTGCCGTTAACGAAGAGCATGAGGCCCTTGCCCTGGTGATAGCGCTGTCCGTCCTTGTCGTAGACGATGGCTATGTTGTTGCCGCGATAGCTTATGTTGTCCAGGCAGAAGTAGTTCCATGTGCCTTCCGGTATGAGCGGATTGACAACTATGCTGCCGTCGGCCTGCGGTCTTAGTCCTGCTATACCGGTTATCACGAGGTCGGCAAATGTAGAGTGGTTGTAGTATCTGCTGCGCTCGCGGTCGCCCATCAGCCATGCTCCGTTCTTCTCGTCGAGATATTCGCCGATATACGGGCGTCCTCTGTGGTGCTGGCTCTCAACATACAGTTTCATCTGTTTGAAGAATGTAGAGTCGCCAACAACAGGCTCGGGATATGTGTTTATGTAGTTTGCCATGGCTGTAAGCGTCTGGCTTGTTGCGAAAGGCCATACGGCGCCGTCCCATTCGCAGCGTCCCACTCCGTGCGAGCGGAATTCAGGATGTCTTCTCTCTGCCGTTGTAAGTCCGTAGGGAGCTGAGAATCCTTCCTCGTCCTCCACCTGTTTCCATGCCTCGTCATATTTCTTTGCGTCAGGCAGGTTGAAATACCATGGAATAAATCCTATAGCCTCGCGCACGGCAGCCAGAGTGTCGCCTCTCATAGTTTCGAAGAACGACTGCTTCTCGCTCCAGAGGTTTGTCTGTATCAGGCTCTTTATCGTGTCGGCCTCCATTGTGTATTCCTTCGCCTTCTTTGTGTCGCCTGCCAGCTTGTTCAGTTCTGCCAGAGCCATGGCGTTGCCGTACATGTAGCTGTTTATTGTCGGACGTGCATACTGCTTGCGTCTTCCGCCGCTGATGCTCTCTTCCATTCCGTCCTGCACGTCGCCCTGCCAGTAGAGTCCGCTCTTCAGTCGGTTGGTGCTCTTCCAGCGTGCGTATTCCTCTTCGAGCGACGGCTTCAGTGCCATTACGAATGATGTGTCGCCAAGCACCTTGTAAGCCTCATATATGGCAGCAGGGTTCCATGAACTGAACTTGTTCATCTTCTGCATTGCCTTGCCGTTGTTGCCGCGATACCATGTGTTCAGTATCTGGTGCAGATATGTCGAGTCGCGCAGCCAGCGTGTCTCCATCACGTGATGTCCTATTGCGCAGGCAATGAGGTTGTATTTGTCGGCATAAGAGCGCTGAACGAGGAATTCGGTCATACCCAGTCCTACAGGAGTGCGCTTGATGTGCTTGCGCAGCGACCACCAGCGGAAGTAGTAGATCTCTTCCATGTCCTTGTCGGGACATTCAAACAGAGGTATGTTCTTGCTCATCCATTCAGACGACTTGCTGTTGGGTATGTCCGTAACGATGTTCTCGTCCTCCATGTTGTTGAAGTATTCGGCATAGTGTGCAAAGTCGTCATATTTCAGCACTGTTGATGCTGAATCGGCGTCTGCCGATGCAGTCTTCACGTTTGCAATAGAGAATGATGCCAACTTGTCCTGCTCGTCGGCACGTGGCATGTCAACATACTGGTCGGCAGGAGTCTCAATGCTCGGCTCAGTGAACAGGTCGCCTGTGCGGAATACTATTCGTGTTATGGCGTCAACGGGTGTGTCGAACATACGTGCCGTTGCTTTCTTGCCGTTCACAAAGTATGTTCCCACGTGTCCGTCTACCGACAGCTTGGCCGTGATATGATATGTCTGTCCGGCGTCATAGTGCTTCAGCATGCCGCCATAGCGCGCTCCGCCCTTTACCTTCATTGTTGCGGCAGAGTCGAGCACGATGCGGGCGCACATGTTGCCCTTGTCGTCAAGGAACTCTATGTTGAGCTGTCCGTGGTCGTTCTGTGCGGGCTTAACGTCGAAGTCTACAGTAAGTTCCTTCGTAGCCGGTATCAGTTTCTCCACCTTGGCGTAGTCATACGGATCCTTGTCGCTCAGTGTCAGCCATTCGCCGTTGAGCGTTACGGGCGCCCACAGCGGCGAGTAGATGTTCCAGTCTTTCATGTCCTGCAGTTTGGCATATTTGCTGAAGCTGCCTCCTGCATGTTCCGTAGCCTTTATCTTTACAGGCACGGGTATGCACGACACCCACATGTCTTCCTTGTTGTTGCTGTAAGTAACCCACAGGTTCTTGTCCGGCGGTGTTCCGTTGCCTTCCAGTATGCCTCGTGTATACTGCGGTCCGTAGCTCTTGTAGTTGCCCCAGTGGCGTTCAGGCGTAACCTCGCCGTTCACCAGGTTGAGCGTTGTGTATTCCAGTCCGTCGTTGCTCAGCGATATAGCCAGCGGCCAGCGATACTCAGCCGGGTTGTACACAGTGGCATAAGTGCCGTCAGAAAGGCGCTGTCCCCATATCTTCGCGTTAGAGTTCACAAAGCCGTGAGCTCTCTTTGCCGGTTCTCTCCATGTGTTTCCGCCGTCGCTGCTTATGCTTGTCAGCGCGTGCTTCCACAGTCCCACCTTGCGTCCGTCGGGCAGAGTGTATCCGCTGAACGCCTTGTAGGGAGTCTTCAGCGGCAGTATGTCGTCGTTTCTGTCTGCCTCTTCAACCCACTGCATTCTGTACATCGGGTTAGCCAGAATCTCGTCGCAGGCCTTAACAAACTCCTTGTCCTTTGCTTTCTTGTAGTAAGGATAGTCGGTGTTCTTTTCGTTAAATCCGTGGTTATAATATATAAAGTATATAGGACCGAATGTGCCGTCGGCCTTTATCTCTCTTACCACGCGGCCTATTCCGTTGCCGTCGTTGGGGTCGTCTTTCGGAGTGAGGGCTACGCCGTAGTTGCCCATTGCAATTAGGCGGTTGCTCTTAGACACATAGAAGCCCACGCGCTGGTGCATGATGGCCTTCAGGTCTTTTGCCACAACGCCCGGCCATGTCGGCTTGGTGTATCCGTCGGGCACGTTGTATTCAGGGAACAGCTCAACGGGCTTAGTCCATTTGTATCCGTCTACAGAAGTCTGCAGCATGGTCTTTCCGGGCGGCTCATGCTCGCTTCTCGGGTCGGTCAGGTAGTGCATGTAGAACTTGCCTTTCCAGTATGCCATCATGGGCTGATGGTTATAGAGCCATCCCTGTTCTCCTCTCATAGTCTGAATGCTGTGTACGCCAACCACGGGCGACAGTCCGCCGTCATGGCGTGCAGGCGTTGCCACGGTTGTTCCGGTGTAGTGCACGGCATCGCGGTTCTCCTTTATCAGGTTCTTCACAATCTCCTCGTCGGCCATGAACACCGTTCCGTGCTTGTGTCCTACAGGGAACTTTACGGCACCTGTCTGGTCCTGGAAGTTCTTGAAGTCCTTTGTCCTTGCCGCGCCGTATATGCCGTGGCGGTAAGAGTCGTAGTAGATGTAATACCATCCGTTGACCATTGCCGTTGACGGACCTTCGCAGAAGCTCTCTGTGAACGGCTCCGACGCCTTGCTCCATGGGCCGTAGGGCGACTTGGCAAAAGCCACCTTGATGTTGCGCTGGTCTCTCGAGTTGTCTTTCAGCACCATCACGTAGTCGTCCTTGCCTCTCTTTACGAGAGTGGCGTCAATGCTGCTGAAGTCAGGGTCGATAAGCACCTTGGCCTTGCTGAACTTCTTGAAGTCCTTTGTTGTAACGTAGTACAGACGGTGATTGTTGTAGTGGTCTTCCTTATAGTCGGGAAACTTGCCCGGTATGCATGATGCCCATATAATCATGTACTGCTTCTTCACGTCGTCGTAGAACAGTTCCGGTGCCCATACGTTCACCGTTGTAGGGTCTGTCATGACGTTTATCAGTCTTGGCTTGCTCCAGTGGATAAGATCTTTTGATGATGCATAACCAAAACCCTTGTCGCCCTTCCAGCTCGATGTCCATACCAGATGGAACGTGCCGTCGGGTCCTTTCACTATCGAAGGGTCGCGCATCACCTTCTGTTCTCCTACCGCCGGGCGCAGGAATGTGCCCTGTATGGTGTCCCATCTCAGTCCGTCATAGCTGTAGATAAAGCGCAGGCCTTCGTTGGCCGGCTCATGGAATGATGTGGAAACGTAAATGTCTTTCGCGTAAGAAAGATTTGGTGCCGTCGTTGTCAACATAACGATGGCAGACAAAAAAAGTTTTCTCATTTCAGTTTTTCTTGTTTATGTTATGACGCTCAGATTTTAGGTTTGTAATCATATTAATTAATGTAACTTTAAATTTTTTATTGTAACAATGCGTGCTTTTCTTCTCCTCCGTAGCCTGTTTTCATCTTCTCCGCTCCTTATTGTGCCGTGCCGTCAGTGCCCCTATGTGCCTGGCAGACTTAAAAATCGGTCATTCTGACGGCTTTTTCACGGCAGAAATGTTTTTGTTATACTTTTTTAAAGCAATTGAACCTTTTATGCATCATCAATGTAAACATATTTTGGTAATTTTGTACAAAAATTTACAAGCCGCCGGATTTGCG
Organism: Xylanibacter sp.; assembly: GCF_057607445.1. NCBI lineage: Bacteria > Pseudomonadati > Bacteroidota > Bacteroidia > Bacteroidales > Prevotellaceae > Xylanibacter > Xylanibacter sp. The sequence goes on from NZ_DBLZAX010000005.1 coordinate 202,351, forward strand.
CCGCCAGCAGTCGCAGTTTTGCAGTATGGCGTGTGCGTGTTTTGCCTATGCAGCGGCACGTCGCAGGGCGTTGTCTGCCGATGACGGGTGCGGCATAACAGAGAGCGAACGTATAAAAACAAAAACATAAAGCCTATGAAGTTGAGAATATGTTTATTCCTTATGGCCACCATGATGCTTCTGAGCAATGGTCAGGCCAGTGTGAACGTGTTTACCGTAAAGGGCCGCGTTACCGACAAGGCGGGCAGGGGCATCAGCGGAGTGGTGGTCAACAACGGCATGGCCTTCACCCGTACCGACGCCAATGGCTACTGGACGCTGCGCACCGACACGTTTGTCAGCAAGTTTATAAGCATCTCCACGCCGGCCGCCTACAAGCTGCCTTCTAAGAACGGCATAGCCTCCGGCTTCTACGTGCCCGTCAGGACGGCCGTAAGCTCTAAGAGCTGCAACTTTGTGCTCGAAAAGCGCACCAAGCCTGCCGACAGGTTCAGCTACATAGCCATATCCGACCCTCAGATGCTCGATGCTGCCGACATGAAGAGATGGAACACCGAACTGGTGCCCGACATGCGTGCCGTGGTCGACTCGCTGAGCAAGACGCGCGAGGTGGTGGGCATCACCGTGGGCGACATCGTGTTCGACAACCTGCCGCTGCTGCGCAGCTATGCCGCGTCGTTCAAGAACATGAAGATAACCATGTTTCAGTGTATCGGCAACCACGACTTCGACAAGCGCTACAAGGGACTCAACAACTCGCGCCTTGGTGCCGGAGTCTACGGCGAGATGGCCTATGCGGCTATGTTCGGACCTGCCGACTATTCGTTCAACATAGGCAAGGCTCACGTCGTTACGCTGAAGAACATCAACTATAAGGGCAACAAGGCGTATGTTGAGACGCTCACGGAGAATCAGCTGCGCTGGCTCGCCAACGACCTGAAGTTTGTGCCCAAGGGCTCGCTCGTCATCCTCAACATGCACGCTGCCGCATGGAACAAGGACGACCCTGCCCAGAACATGCGCGGGGCTGCCTCGCTGCAGAAGTTGCTCGAGGGCTACAAGGTGCATGTGTTCTGCGGCCATACACATTACTTTCAGAACGTGGTGGTCAACAGCAACCTCTATCAGCACAACATAGGAGCTGCCAGCGGAGCATGGTGGAACGGATGGCTAAACCGTTGCGGAGCGCCTAACGGATATATGGTGGTAGATGTCAACGGCAACACTGTCGAGTGGCAGTATAAGGCCACGGGCTTCCCCTTCTCGCGCCAGATGACGCTCTACGACAAGGGCGACTTCGGCACGCAGCCCGGATATGTCGTTGCCAACATCTGGGACTACGACCCTGCATGCAAGGTTGAATGGTATCAGGACGGCAAACTGATGGGCACCATGCAGCGCTTCACTGGCGTCGACTTTGAGTTTGGCTCGCGCACGCTTGCTGCCGGACGCCCCGCCAACACGTCGCACCTGTTCAGATGCAAGCCCGTGGGCAACTATAAGGAGATAAAGGTGGTTATGACCAACCGCTTCGGTCGCACCGTCTCTGACGTCATCAGACCTCGCGTTTCTGTCATAGCTCACCGCGGAGGTGCCGGACTTTATCCCGAGAACACCATCGAGGCAATGCTCAATGCCGTGAAGCTCGGCGTAACCGACCTTGAGATGGACCTGCATGTAACCAAGGACGGGGTAGTGGTGGTTTCGCACGATCCCTATGTCAAAGGCTACGGACAGAAGTATCCCATCTATTCGCTCACATGGAAACAGCTTTCGGCAAAGGTCATCGGCAACGTAAAAGACCCTGCCTTACCCGACAGCAAGCGCCTTTACACCCATGTGCCTATGGTGACGGCGCTCATAGATTCTGTTGAAACTTACTGCCATCAGCACCGCCTTGCGCCTGTAAGATACACCATAGAAATCAAGTCTGACGCCGCTCTCGACGGCAAACTCACGCCCGAATACAAGACCTTTGCCGACCAGTGTGTAAAGGCTCTCAGCACCCGCAACCTCGGTTCGCGCCTGCTTGTGCAGAGCTTCGACGTGCGCACGCTGAAGTATCTTCATGCCAAGTATCCGCAGATGCGCCTGCTCTACCTGATAGACAATACGTCGGGCGGCTATGATGCTGCCATGACCAAGCTCGGCTTCGTGCCTTATGCCGTCGGTCCCGACTATCCCATGGTCAACGCAGCCTTCGTAGCAAAGGCAAAGTCTGCCGGAATGCGCGTCATTCCTTACACCGTAGACACCAAGGCCGATGCGCAGAAGATGGTTAAGGCGGGCGTGAATGCCATCATAACCAACTATCCCGACAGGATGTTCGGATGGATAGGCAAGTAGACAGCGGCTCTGCCGTCATGTGGCTTGCACCAAGGTTTAATGCTATGAACATATATTTTTTTTGCATAATATAAGCAAAGCGTTGCTGAATTTTCTTCTTGTGATGACAGGGCCGGGCTTTCAGCCCCCGGCCCTTTTTCGTGTCTTTGCGCCTGGTTCGTGCCTTGTGTATGCGGGTCAGGCTGTCGGGGGCTGTTTTCTGATGATTTGTGTGATGTTAAAATGTAAGTAAATGGCGCGTTGTTCTTTCATAATGACATGTTGCGTATGCGCGCTTTTGTTGCCGTATTAGTCTTCTGGTAAGTCTGCTTTGTGCCTTTTGCTGCCTGTTTTCATGCGTTTTGAGTGCCGGTTTATGGCCGTCGGTCTGCAAAAGGCATGCTTTTGCCGTTTTATTACTATACATTTCGCTTTGCGTTATGCCGTCTTTCGCCTTCTGATTTGCGGTCTTTCGGCTTCCCGTTTGTGCCTTTTTGCACGGCGTCGTCATTCCTCTTGTTGCACATCCAGGCGTTATATATCTATATCTTTCTGATGTACTGCATTTTATTTTTGCACACAATTTTGCGCAAAAAATGGCACTGTTTCACCTAAATCTTATTCTGTCGCCGTTTAATGTCATTTTGCTAAATCAATATGTAAGATAAATTACGGTTATGCTTTCTTTGTGTCTTTTCTGTAGTCTTTGTGTTGCTTTGTTTGTGTATTTATTGAAGTAATGACAATAAATTATCCATTATTATTGCATATTGGTAATAAATTATTATCTTTGCTGCCGTATTTTATGATTAATGAGAGAGAATATGAGCAAATTGATAAGGCCTGTAGACTATATGCCGCTGCTGAACGTTAGGCAGACGGAGCAGGGCATAAAAATGATAAAAGACTTTTTTCAGCAGAATCTTTCAACGGAGCTTCGCCTCCGCCGTGTAACAGCACCGCTGTTTGTGCTTAAAGGTCTTGGCATAAACGACGACCTCAACGGCACGGAACGCCCCGTGACGTTTCCCATTAAGGATCTTGGCGACGCTCAGGCAGAGGTGGTCCACTCGCTTGCCAAGTGGAAGCGGCTCACCCTGGCAGAGTATGCTGTTGAGCCGGGCTATGGCATCTACACCGACATGAACGCCATCAGGGCCGACGAGGAGCTTGACAATCTTCATTCGCTCTATGTCGATCAGTGGGACTGGGAGATGGTTATGACGCGCGCCGAACGCAATCTCGATTTCCTTAAAAGCGTTGTCCGCCGCATCTATGCCGCCATCCTCCGCACCGAGTATCTTGTGTGCGAGCATTATTCGGCCCTTAAGCCGTTTCTGCCTTCCGACATCCATTTCATCCACAGCGAAGACCTGCTGCAGATGTATCCCGACAAGAGCGTGAAAGAACGTGAAGACCTGATATGCAAGAAGTATGGCGCCGTGTTCATCATTGGCATCGGCGGCAACCTGTCTGACGGCAAGCCGCACGACGGTCGTGCTCCCGACTATGACGACTGGACCACGCCCAACAGCGACGGCCGCAACGGTCTCAACGGCGACATCCTTATCTGGTATCCCACGCTCGCCCGTGCCGTCGAGCTGTCGTCAATGGGCATACGTGTTGACAAAGAAGCACTGCTGCACCAGTTGAAGCTCACTGGTCAGGAACATCGTTCGAGTCTGTATTTCCACAAAAAGCTCCTTGCCGGTGAACTTCCGTTGAGCATCGGCGGCGGAATAGGGCAGAGCCGCCTGTGCATGGTGCTGCTCCACAAAGCCCATTTAGGCGAGATACAGGCCAGCATATGGCCCGAAGAGATGAGAAAAGAGTGTGAAGAATTGGGAATGACGATAATATAATTTTAAGTGAAGAACGAAGAGCAGGCGCAAAGCGCAAGCAGGCTTGAGCAATTAAAAATTAAGAATTAAAAGTGAAAATATGAATGCCGAGCTAGCATAAGACTACATGATAACGCAAAATAGGAAGTAATCGGATCACAGATCCTGATATTCCATTCCGGCGGAGCGCAGATCCGCCGGCACATTAGCAACGTAGTGCGTCTTACGGAAGTGAAGAGCATATTTAAGTGAAGAGTGAAGAACGAAGAGTGAAAAATCCAAATGTCCTGTGGCTATTGTCAATGCATTGCAATTGATAATAACCAACAATGCTAATGTGCCGGCTGATTTGCAATCTGCCGGAATTAAATATAAGGATCTGTGATCCGCTTAAAATACCGATTATTTATGTGAAGCAGGTACAAAAGCGCAATCAGGCCTGAGCATTTAAAAAAATAAAAGTGAAAATATGAATGCCAAGATAGCATAAGACTACATGATAACGTAAAATAGGAAGTAATCGGATCACAAATTAGCTACGCTGACCTTCGGTTCTTATACTTTATTCCGGCGGAGCACAGATCCGCCGGCACATTAGCAAACGTAGTGAGTCTTACGGAAGTGAAGAGCATATTTAAATGAAGAGTGAAGAACTAAGAGTGAAAAATCCATGTGCTAAAGTAGTGCTTGCGAAAAGGACCAACAAAGCAATTGGATTTTTCGTTTTTCGCTTTTCATTTTTCACTTAAACACGCACTGCGTTTGCATATGACTTTAACTCCTAGCCAACTCCGTTGGCGATAATTACTATAACTCCTTTAACTCCTAATCCAACTCCTTTAACTCCTGACAAGAACGTAATTATGAAATTCTAGCTTACTTCCAGTCCGAGTATTTCGCTTAGTCGTTCGAAGGCCTTGTTTGTATTTTTCAGTTCGTCAAAGCGTTCGCGGTTTGTCGGTATGCGCTTTATCTCTTCAGGCTTTGCCAGTCTTAGCGTCAGTGTTATGTCGCTGTTTCTGAGGGCCTTTATCAGCGTGTTGCGTATTCTGCCCTTAATCTTGTTTATCTCTTCCAGCAGAATCTCGTTGTCAACCACCACCTCGATGTTCGGAAACTCCTTTATTGTCGGCATCATGTTCTTCATGCGTGCCGCTATTCCCGTCATCTGCTGCGGCATACGGTTGCACATGCCTACCCATTGCGTCAGCATCTCGTCCTCGGTGAATGTGTTGTGCTCACCGTTGTCCACCACCTCTACGTCCTGCTCCGCCACCATCTGCGGCTCTTCGCCTTGACGTCTCAGGTTGGCAAACGTCTTGCCGATGCTGCCCAGTTTTAGTTTTCGCAGATTCGTCGTTATAGCCGGCTGTGCTGCCTTTGCTCCGTCGCCGTTGCTCATGCTGTTGTCGGTGCTGCTGCCTTCGCTTGCAGACACGACGCTCTCTGCCGCCTTCTCGGCATTGTGCTTGGCAATGGCCGTATGGCGGTTAACGCTGGGCTCGGCCGCGGCCACCTGCATAGCCGCCTTTGGCCTTTCGCCCATAAGTCTTTTAAACAGGGATTTCAGTCTCTTAGGGCAACGCCCCGAGGCTGCCCCTTCGTCGTCAGGCTGAGTTATCTGCGCTATCTCTATCAGTGTCAGCTCCACCAGCAGTCTCTTGTTGCTGCTCTGGCGGTAGTTTATGTCGCAGTCGTTGATAATACGCAGCGCCTTATACAGAAACGCCGAACTGCATTTGGCAGCCTGCGCCTTGTATTTCTCCGTCTGCGATGCACTCGCCTGCAGCAGCGGCAGCGTCTGTTCGTCCTTTGCCATCATCACGTTGCGCACGTGCACCGCCAGTCCGTTTATCAGGTGTCCGCCGTCGAAGCCCTTGTTTATTATGTTGTTTAGCAGCACCATCACGTCTGCCGCCTTGTTCTCCAGGCACAGGTCGATGATGTTAAAGTAGTTATCGGCGTCGAGCACGTTCAGGTCCTCAATCACCTTTTTATATGTGATGTTGCCCTGACAGAAACTTGCCGCCTGGTCGAACACCGACAGCGCGTCTCTCATTCCGCCGTCGGCCTTCTCCGCTATCACGTTCAGCGCCTCTTCCTCATAAGTTATGCCTTCCTTGTCGGCCACCATCTTCAGGTGGTTGATGATGTTGGGCACCGTCATGCGCTCAAAGTCATAAATCTGACAGCGTGATATGATGGTAGGCAGAATCTTGTGCTTCTCTGTTGTCGCCAGGATGAATATCACGTGTGCAGGCGGTTCCTCAAGAGTCTTCAGAAAGGCGTTGAATGCCGCTGTCGACAGCATGTGCACCTCGTCGATGATAAACACCTTATACTTACCCACCTGCGGCGGTATTCTTGTCTGTTCCATCAGAACCTTGATGTTTTCCACCGAGTTGTTGCTGGCAGCGTCGAGCTCAAAGATGTTATACGAGCGCTGTTCGTTGAACGCCTTGCAGCTTTCGCATTCGTTGCAGGCCTCACCTTCAGCAGTAGGGTTCTGGCAGTTGATGGCCTTGGCAAAGATACGTGCGCATGTTGTTTTGCCCACGCCTCTTGGTCCGCAGAACAGGTAGGCATGAGCCAGCTTTCCGCTCTTCACCGCGTTTTTCAGCGTTGTTGTAAGAGCCGCCTGTCCCACAACCGAGTCGAAGGTCATAGGTCTGTATTTGCGCGCAGAAACAATATATTCTTTCATAATACAAAAAAATCAAAGCGAAGATAACGTCCTCATTGCGTGTGCGTAATCTTCAAGCCATGCTTGAATGTTATGCAGAGATGCAGTATATCTTATGCAAAGATACTTCAAATCGTACGAAAAACAAAATCTTATCAAATGTTTTGATTTATGTCTGACGTTTTTGTGGTTCTTGTTAGAAATTAAATAAGCACAACGTTTGGTGTTATTTCTGCGGATCTGCGCTCCATGAGCTTTGATGGTTATCATCGGTAGTTAGAGTAGTTAAAGAAGTTATCGCCAACGGAGTTGGCTAGGAGTTAAAGTCATATGCAAACGTAGTACGTGTTTAAGTGAAGAATGAAAAGTGAAGAGTGAAAAATCCAAATGCATTGTCGTCTTTTTTCGCAAGCACTACGTTTGCTAATGTGCCGGCGGATCTGTGCTCCGCCGGAATGAAATATCAGGATCTGCGATCCGATTACTTCCTATTTTGCGTTATCATGTTGTTTTAAACTCGCTTAGACATTTAGATTTTTAACTTTTAACTTTTAATTTTTAATTTTCGCCAGAACTGTCCGATTACTTCCTATTTTGCGTTATCATGTTGTTTTAAACTCGCTTAGACATTTAGATTTTTCACTTTTAGTTACGCTTTTGCATTTGCTCTTCACTTAAACAAGCGGTATTTTAAGCGGATTAAATAAATCCTTATATTCAATTCCGGCGGAGCGCAGATCCGCCGGCACAATAGCCTTGTCGTTTATTATCAATTCTGTTACAAAGAAAAGAATCAACAAGGCATATGACTTTAACTCGTAAGATGCACTACGTTTGCTATTGTGCCGGCTGATTTGCAATCTGCCGGAATAAAGTATAAGGATCTGTGATCCGATTACTTCCTATTTTGTATTGTCATGTTGTATTAAACCTGCTTAGACATTTAGATTTTTAACTTTTAATTTTTAATTTTCGCCAGAACTGTCCGATTACTTCCAATTCTGTCATTATCATGTTGTCTTATGCTAGCTTAGCATTCTTATTTTCACTTTTAATTTTTTTCGTGCCTTACTTACTTTCGTAAAAACAGCGGTATTTTAAGCGGATCAGGAGATCCTTATATTCAATTCCGGCGGAGCGCAGATCCGCCGGCACATTAGCTTTGTCGTTTATTATCAATTCTATTACAAAGAAAAGAATCAACAAGGCATATGACTTTAACTCCTAGCCAACTTCGTTGGCGATAACTCCTTTAACTTCTTTAACTCCCAATGACAATACCCAACAAGGCATTTGGATTCTTCACTCTTAATTCTTCACTCTTCACTTAAATATGCTCCTAGCCAACTCCGTTGGCGATAACTCCTCTAACTACTTTAACTACTAATTACAATACCCAGCAAGGCATTTGGATTCTTCACTCTTCACTTAGAAAATGCTCCTTTAACTCCCAATTACAATACCATTATTGTCTGTGGCTCTCAGCACCTTTGTTTTCTCACGATGCAAATGAACCATTATGCACCAAGGCGGTTGGTTGCTGGATGCTTGTGCCTGTAAATTCTTTTATGTCAGATACTTACGTGCATGCGTTGCTGTCTGTTTTTTCGTTTTGTTTGTTCCGCCTACAGTACGGCTTCAAAAAAAATGCTGCTTTTGTTTACTTATTTATATAAAAAATATTACTTTTGCACCGGTGTTTCACATATTATATAATAACGTGGGGCATCATAAAAGAGCAAACATAAACCGGACTTTCATGGACGGAAATGTAAATTCGAACGACAATCTTGCGACGGCTAATAATGACGCTGGCGACGCCGTAGGCGTATCTCAACCTTTCAGATGGTACGTCGCGATAGTCAGCAATAACACCGAAAAAGTGTGTGCCGAAAAGATAGCTGCATTGGGCTACGACACATACGTTCCTACACAAAAAGAGCTGCGCCGCTGGAAGAACGGGCGCCGTAAAATCATCGACCGTATTGTTATTCCTGCTGCCGTCTTTGTGCGCTGCACCGAGGCCGACCGCCGCCATCATGTTGTCAACCTTCCTTTCGTAAAGCGCTTTATGGTCAATCGCGCCGCTGCCACCAATCAATACGGCTGGCATCCCGTAGCCATCGTGCCCGACCGTGAAATAGAGAAGCTCCGCTTTATCCTCTACAACTCCGATGCCGCCATCACTATCGAGCCCCTGCCGCTGCGTCTTGGCGACAAGGTGCGTGTCGTGCGCGGCAAACTCCTTGGACTAGAAGGCAACATCGTAAGATGCGAAAGCCACGACTCAGCCGATGCCGCCAACCTCGACATCGTAGTGCAGCTCGACATCCTCGGCTGTGCCCGCATGAACATATCGCCAACGGATCTGGAGAAAATATGAAAATAATTTATAATTCATAATTCACAATTGGGTTAGCTAATTAATGTGCCGGCGGATCTGCGCTCCGCCGGAATTGAATATAAGGATCTCCTGATCCGCTCAAACTACCGCTGTTTTACGAAAGTAAGTAAGGAAAAGCAGATGCAAAAGCGCAATCAGGCCTTGCGCAATTAAAAATTAAGGAAGTTAGTCTTGCAGTTGACGTGAAGCAATAAAGGCACATGGCTTTAACTAATGTTCCGGCGGAAGTAATCGGCTCTCAGATCCTGATACTAAATTCCGGCAGATTTTTCGCTGTGCTCAACAACTCGTGCAAATCAGCCGGCACATTAGCAAACGTAGTGCATCTTACGAAAGTGAAGAGTGAAGAACGAAGAGAAAATTAAAAGTTAAAAATTAAAATGTCTAAGCGAGTTTAAAACAGCATGATAATGCAAAATAGGAAGAAATCGGATCTCAGATCCTGATATTCCATTCCGGCGGAGCGCAGATCCGCCGGAACATAAGCAACGTAGTGCTTGCGAAGAAAGACAACAAAGCATTTGGATTTTTCACTCTTAACTTTTCATTCTTCACTTAAACACGTACTACGTTTGCATATGACTTTAACTCCTAGCCAACTCCGTTGGCGATAACTACTTTAACTCCTGACATAGACATTACGGAATCCTCGTTCCAACCCAATTATGGCTCCACTTTAAAGCACGGGCATGCTTTGCGTGGGTTTAGGTCATGATGCCCTACGATAAGGGCTTTAGGAAACAGACGGTGCATTCTCTCTACTAAAGATTTCAAGGCTTTGCGCTGGGCTTCAGTCCTGGTGTCGGCCGGCTTGCCGTTGGCGTCAAGTCCGCCTTCGTAGCAGATGCCGATAGAGTGGGAGTTATGGCCTTCGCAGTGCGCCCCGACCTTTTCTATGGGCCGTCCGTCGTGCACGGTGCCGTCGCGCGTGATATAGAAGTGGTATCCGATATCCCTGAAGTGTCTGTGCATTATATGGTCGCGCCGGCACTCCTCAAAGCTCAGGCTCCTCCCTTCGGGAGTCGCCGAGCAGTGAATGATGATAAGAGTAATTGTTCTCATCGGTCATGTAAGTTTACATACAACTCTGTAAGCCGAAAGCTGCAGCTACGGCCGACAGCACACTGATTACAGTCTGAATAATAATCTTAAAGATAGTTTTCTTCTGGTCGTTCATATTTATTATAAATTTAATATTAAGTTAAAGAAAAAGAGCCCCTCCAAACCTCCCCCGTGGGGAGGCTTCAAAGTGGCTTCTTTTCGTCACTCTGCGTAGGGCTGTTTTCAATCCGCTTAAACTATCGCAGTATTACGAAAGTGAAAACTTAAGAATGAAAATCCATATGTCTTGTGGGTTCAATTCAACCATGAGTTAAAGTTAGAGTCAACGGCAAACATAATGCTTGCGAAAAGGACCTACAATACAATTGGATAGACTAACGTCAAACTCTGTTTTTTCACTTTTCACTTAAATTCCTCCTCCTTCGCCGGTGTCGCTTACCGAGTATTTCGTGAGCTGTTTCACCACGGCGTCCTGTTTCAGGGTAGAGGTCGAGAGGTTACCGGTGGCACGTGCGCGGAGTTTCAGACCGCTGACATATTCGGCCACGTTGAAGGCGGCAACAGAGGCGGCACCCTTGCTCCTTATACCAACGGAGAATATAGCCAGGTCGTCCAGCTTAACGTTCTTGCCGTCGAGCAGCAGTTCCTTGATACATGCAATCATGTCTTTCAGCACACCGTGTATAACTCCGGGCGAGTAGGGAGTGTTGTGAGTAGACATGTGCTTGGCAAGCATCTCCGTGTCGTAAGTCTCGTCGCACACGGCGCGGGCGTACCATAGGTTATACCCCGTGTTGCCTTCCATCTTGTTCTGGTACAATTTGTAACGAATCATAGTTTTTTAAGTTTTAAAGATTAATAATACGATTATAATTCACAATTCATAATTAATTTACCCGTTCTTGTCAGGAGTTAAAGTAGTTATAGGAGTTATCGCCAGCGGAGCAGGCTAGTAGTTAAAGTCAAATGCATTGTTGATTCTTCTTGCAACTACTACGTTTGCTAATGTGCCGGCGGATCTGTGCTCCGCCGGAAAGGAGTATCAGAATTTATTAATCCGCTTACTTCCTATTTCACAAATTAGCTGCGCCGAACTCCGTTTCTTGTCAGGAGTTAGAGTAGTTATCGCTCACTAAGGTGAGCTAGTAGTTAGAATCAAATGCATTATTGATTCTTCTCGCAATCACTACGTTGGCTATTGTGCTGGCGGATCTATGCTCCGCCGGAAAGGAGTATCAGGATTTTCAATCCGCTTACTTCCTGTTTCACCATTTAGCTTATGCTGAACTTCTTTTAGCTTACGCTGAACTACGTTTCATAATTATCAATTTACTGAACTTTCTTTTGCAAAGATACAAAGCAGCAAAAGTCAGAAATGAGATAATGTGTAAAATGATGAGTTACAGTGACTTAAAGTTACATAAACCTTTGCTTATCTTGCAAATTTTTCGTATCTTAGCTACATAATAACAGTCCCCGTTGCCGTAGGCATCTCACGCCTTTCTACGGAGCGACGGAGTCTTTAAGTCAAAGCAGATATGGAATGTTTCAAGATACGCACATACGGCCGCATGGAACTTGCCCAGGCTTACTGCCCCGACATGAATCCCCGTGCCGCCTATCATAAGCTCTCGTTATGGATAGACCGCTATCCTAACCTTCGTGAACAACTCGCAGCCATAGGCGCATCGCCAAAGTCGCGCACCTATACGCCCGCACAGGTAAAACTGATCGTAGAGGCATTAGGGGAACCGTAGTGCGCAAGCAGGCTTGCGCAATTAAAAATTAAGAATTAAAAATTCAATTGCTTTGTTGGATATTGTAATTAGTAGTTAAAGTAGTTAGAGGAGTTATCGCCAACGGAGTTGGCTAGTAGTTAAAGTCATATGCCTTGTTGATTCTTTTCTTTGTAATAGAATTGATAATAAACGACAAGGCTATTGTGCCGGCGGATCTGCGCTCCGCCGGAATTAAATATAAGGATTTTCAATCCGCTTAAAATACCGCTGTTTTACGAAAGTAAGGAACGGAGGCTATTGCCAATGCATTGCAATTGAAAATAACCAACAAGGCTAATGTGCCGGCTGATTTGCAATCGGCCGGAATTGAATATAAGGATCTGTGATCCGCTTAAAATACCGCTGTTTTTACGAAAGTAAGGAACGAAAAGTAGGCGCTGAGCTCAATCAGGCTTGAGCAATTAAAAATTAAAAGTGAAAATGTCTGGCGTAAAAGACTGATAGCTACAATGCATTTGGAGGATCTCCTGATCCGCTTAAAATACCGCTGTTTTACGAAAATAAGGAACGAAAAGTAGGCGCAAAAGCGCAACTAAAAGTGAAAAATCAAAATGTCTAAGCAGGTTTAATACAACATGATAAAGACAAAATAGGAAGTAATCGGAGTTTAAAACAACATGATAATGACAAAATAGGAAGTAATCGGATCACAGATCCTTATATTTAATTCCGGCAGATTGCAAATCAGCCGGCACATTAGCAAACGTAGTGCGTCTTACGAAAGTGAAGAGTGAAGAACGAAGAGTGAAAAATCCAATTGCTTTGTTGGTCTGTTTCACACGTACTACGTTTGCATATGACTTTAACTCCTAGCCAACTCCGTTGGCGATAACTCCTATAACTACTCTAACTACTGAGAAGAAACTCATGGAGCACAGATCCGCTGGCACAATACAATTGGCGAAACAAAAGCCTCCCCACGGGGGAGGTTTGGTGGGGCTTTTAATTCGCCCTTTCCCTCTCTACCACCATATACATCCGTCCGCGACTGGTTGTTTTCTGTTTAAAGCCAAGTTTTTTCATGGCTACGCCCACTTTGATGGTCGAGAGGGCACGTTTGATGAAGATGTTGATATGCTCAATGATATTCGTGGCGTTCACCAGCTTATACGGCTCGTTCTCCAGCGGCAGCCTGTAGTAGGTCACTATCAGTTCCTCTTCAACGTTAGGCACCTCGAACGACTTTATGTGGCGCGCCATGGTGTTAATCTCCGACCCGTTAAACCAGTAAGCCATGCCGCTGCGCCATAGTGCCAGCGCCTGACTGTATATGCCCTGGTAGTCATACCTCACGGTGCGCGGGTCGTCTATATAGTCAGCCTCAAAGGGCAGCCAGCGGCGGTTGCCCGTCTGATCCGTCAGAAACTGCATGTTGTTGCCCGTGCCGCAGAACGAGGCTATGTGCGCCCTGTTCTCCTTATACCTGCTGTAAGCCGCCCTCTCGTTTATCGTCTTCGTCGTTACGAGAGCCTTCAGCTGGTTCAGTTCCGGCGTGCGCATCGAGTCGATCTCTTCAAGACAAATGATAGCATATTCCGCCAGCGACAGCCTGTCGTCCTTCGTCATCGTGTCGCTGTTGGTCTTAGTATAAAAATACGGGCGCAGCTCCTCCGGCAGCAGATAGTTGAAAAACGTGGTCTTGTATATGCCCTGACGGCCTATCAGCACCATTATCACGTTGTTCACCACCTCCTTGTCGAGCAGCGACGCCACCATGGCCACGAGCCATTTTCTGAAACACATGTCAAACAGGCCCTGCGGGTCTTCGGTGTCATCCCATAAGTCGCCCTTCCTGACGTGCACCATAGCCGTCAGCGTGCCTATATGGTCAGTGGTGCCGTCCCATTCGGGCAGATTGTCAAAATACTCTTTAAACGGGTTCCATTCAGCCACAAATTCAGACCCCAGCACACTGTGCACATCGCAGCTCTTGGCTTTTATGCCGCTTTTGCACATCCTTGACCACAGCGTGTTCTCGTCGCGGTCAGTAAGCTCTCTGAAGCGTCCGGCTCTGTCGCCGTTGTCGTTGAAGTTAGTCTCTATCTTTCTCGTGATGATGTTAAATCTGAATTTTGCCTGACTGTCAAGAAAACTCTCAATATCGTCCACCGACGCATAGTCTGCCTTCGGCCTGCCGCTTTTAGCGTCAGCCTTGCGCCTGCGCTTGCCGTCGGTCTGGTCATGGCGTTTTAAGGCATTGATAGACAGCGAGCCAAACTCGTCAGTGTGTGAGTAGCACGATCTGAATATACTTCTCACGTCCTTTTCGTCATAGTCGCTGAAGTTGCTTACCGCCCATTGTGTAGCCTCGTTCTCGTCTATGCCGAGCATGTTGAGATAATATCCTGTGCGCGACACATATCTGTTGTATGAGCCTTTAATATACCTTACTCCGTCGGCATCGAGTCTTTGCTCTATGGCATATATGGCGTTGCCCAACACGGGGCGCCGTCCCTGGGCCTTTCTGTTTTCCTTTTTCGTGCCGTCCTTGCTGCGGCTTATCACAAAAGGCACACAGTCAGGCTTCATGACTGCTTTTTCGTCATGACATAACACCGACAGCCGCCCAAGGTTCTTACACTGTCCGTCGGCTTCGCATCCCAGCAGACGCGCAAAATATGCATTACCTTCGGCAAAGGCCCTGTCATACATCTCTGCCATGCCTCTGGCGTCGCCGTTGGCCGGCCATGCTTCACCGTTTGAAGGCTCATAGCGAAACAGCACTCTTACACCATTGCCCGATATAGTCCTGTAAGTCATCATCGTGTGAATGTCGTCTGCGACAGCAGCCATGGCTTTCTCGACATCGTCCACATGGTCAAAGTCGCACATACCCACGCCTGTCAGGCTTACAAAGTTTTCTGGCTTTCTGCCGCCGTTGCACACCACGGCAGGCGTAAATGCCGGCATGCGCTTTTTCAGCTTTTGTGCGTCATCGTCCAGTTTGCAGCTTAAGTAATATCTGTATTTTGCAGTATCTCCGGCAAGAGTGTTTCCGGTAATGATGTTAAATATCTCCTGCCACTCAATGCTCCGGCAGTCTTGGCTGTACATGTTTTTGAAGATAGTAGATTGCATATTATTCTTTTAGATTTAGTTTTTTTGCCACGCAGACTGTCTGCGATGGCCACAAATATATAACAACATTTTGTAGCATTAACAAAATTGTCCCCACGGGGACAAAAAGTTTTAAAACTATAGTACGAGAGCGCAAAAGCGCAACTAAAGAGCCCCACCAAACCTCCCCCGTGTGGAGGCTTATATTTCGATTTTTCTAAGTGAAGAACGAAAAGCAGGCTTGAGCAATTAATAATTAAGAAAGTTTGTCCTGATGCTAAGGTCTTGCCTTCAACAATATACAAATAACAATATTGCAATAATGATAAATCTGGCGTAATGACGTGTCAGCAGTACAGAAAAACAAATACATCATATAATATAAAACCGACTAACTCTTAATATCAATCATCGACATCGGTTAATTCATTCTTACTGACTATTTTCTGCTGACCCGTTGCGGCTGACGCCATCGTAGATGTTTAATGCTCTCCACAGCCGGGAGGGCACAAATAAAACAAAAAGAAAAAATATGTTTGACACACTGTCCAGGCAGTTTAAGGAACTACTTAAATTTCCCTTTATCCACAAAATACGTAACGGCAGCAAGCACTATGCCGGCCGCTATCTCGACGGAAAGGCCTATTATTACTACGACGAGCGTGCCGACGGCCGCATTTACGAAGGCAGCTTCTATTATCTGGGCAAATATTACTACCACCCTCACGGCAAGACGACAGACTATGTCAGCGGCACCTATCTGCACAGCAGCAAACATGGCCGCTGGAAGTTCCACCATAAGCGCCATGGTTCCAACAAGCTGCTCTACGTCGACTATTTCGAGGGCCGTCACAATGGCATCTATAAGTATAAGTCATCCGGCAAGAACGGCAGAAATGGCGTTGACAATCTTCTCTTTGTGGAAATGAGCGACGGTCATCCCTGTGGTGCCATAAACGGTCATTTCTCCGGCGAGATCTTCACCGGCCGCTGTGATGCCGAAGGCCGTCCCGACGGCACATGGACCATGGATCTTTCGCATACACCGGAGTGCCGCATCGACTATGAAGTATGGGATCACGGCCATCTCATTGAGTCATACACTATGGACCTCACTACCGGTACCAGAAAGTCTAACGACAACAGCATACTGGCCTTCCTCAGAAGTTTCGTCTATTACGAGTGCCTCCCCATGGAGCGCCTCATCACCAAAGGCTCCATCGCCTGGCGCGGCAACTTCAAGACGGAAGAGGAAATAAAGTGAATGGCAGTTCGGGCGAAAATGAGAAGAAAACAAAGAATTAGGAGTTAAAGAAGCATTATTAAGTGAAGAGCAGGCTTGAGCAATTAAAAATTAAGAAAGTTAGTCCAGATGCTGACAAGAAGCAATAAAGGCATATGGCTAAACAAAAGCCTCCCCACGGGGGAGGTTTGGTGGGGCTTTTTAATTCACACAGTGACAGGGTTACCACCTACTTTATAAACTTTTTATATTATATACGCGCAAAAAAAATAAAATGAATATATATACATGCCGATAATTTATTTTATTGCATATATATAAAAAGTTTTGAAAACAGCTTACCACCCTATCACTCTTACAGTGCTCTTGAAGGTTGAAAATGGCATAAGAAACGAATGTAACACGCATATATACAGCGACTTACATCTGTGTGGTTACCCTTTAACAGAGCACTGCAGGCTTTAATCACTACCTGTAGCAAAAAACGCGAAAAAGTCCAAATCTTTTTTGAAATAAAAAAATAAAACCGAAAAATAAAATGTAAATATTTATTTTCAAAATCTTTTTCAAAACTGGAAAAAGATTTTCTGATATGGGACAATAAATGTTGCATAACGAACAAAATATATACAACCTTACTACAAGGTGATTATACTTTCAATATGTAAAGATAAATTACTAAGAACAGAGGTGAAAAAAGAAGGACAGATGTAGAATCCGGATAGGAGTTAAAGTAGTTATAGAAGTTATCGCCAACAAGTTGGCTATAAGTTAGAGTCAATAGCAACCCCAACTCTTACTAAAAGAACTAACAGAGCATTTGGATTGACTAACGTCGAATTTTGTTTTTTCACTTTTAACTATTAATTTTTAATTGCGCTTTTGCGCCTACTCTTCTTATAACTCATTTGTTTTTGTAAAGAAAACCACTGAGTTTTGATTAAAAAATCAATGGTTTATAAATAGTTTTCAATAGAAAATAATAGAATTAATCATGCAAGATTTACATCAGGCGTATCGTACCTTCTTTGGTAAGGGTGATGCCTTATATCAGTTATTTTCGCCATACCGCATTTGTCCGTTAGGCGCGCATGTTGACCATCAGCACGGATTGGTAAGCGGTTTTGCTTTTGACAATGGCATTGATTTCTTGTTTTCGGCTACAGATACGGGAAAGGTAGAAATGGCCTCGTTGAGTTTTGAAGGACTGATGACTTTCAATGTTCAGAAGCCTGTGGATGAAAAACAAAACAATTGGGGCGACTATCTGCGTGGGGCTGTATGGGCTTTGCAGCAGGATTATCATCTGGAAAAAGGTGTGCGCGGAATAGTTAAAGGCTCAATGCCGGTAGGCGGAGTATCCTCGTCGGCAGCATTGCTATGCGGATTTGTAATGGCTATAGCAAAAGTAAACAACATAAGCCTTGACAAAATGCATGTGATAAGTTATGCAAGCAAGGCAGAGCGCGAATATGTAGGCTTGCGAAATGGTATATTGGATCAGGCCTGCGTGGTGTTGTGTGAGTCAGACAAACTGCTGTATCTTGACACAGAGACATCAGAGTATGAACTTATTCCTTTTGGTAGCGGCAATGTGCAGATGCCGTTCAAAATAGGAGTATTCTTCAGTGGAGTGACACGTAAGCTGACGGGCACCGACTATAACTTGCGTGTGTCTGAATGTAAAACAGCTGCATGGATTACAGAAGCATACATGAACAAGCCGCTGAAGGAACTGGAAGATACACGTCTTAGAGATGTACCTGAAGCTGACTTCGTGAAATATGCCGACCGGATGCCTGAAAGATTTGCCAAGCGTGGAAGGCATTTCTATACAGAATGTGAGAGGGTGAGAAAAGGTGTTGAAGCATGGAAACGTGGTGACATAGAAGCTTTTGGAAAGCTCATATTTGAGAGCTGTGAAAGTTCGATAAACAATTATGAATGTGGCTCAAAAGAACTGATTGCCTTATATGAAATAATGCGGACAACTGATGGCATATACGGCGGACGGTTCAGCGGAGCGGGATTTAAAGGAGCATGTATAGCCTTGGTTGATCCATCGAAGGAGGAACAGATAAAACAATATGTAAGTGAAGAATATTTGAAGCGTTTTCCACAATATAAAGACACCTTTGAAGTGTACTTCTGCAACCCGAGTAATGGTGTTGAGTTTCTTTAAAATTATAACAGAATAAGCTAAATATGAAAAATATAGTAATAGCAGCCGGATATGCAACGAGGCTTTATCCGTTGACAGAGAATTTTCCGAAGCCGCTGTTGGAAATAGGCAACAGCACTATCTTAGGCAGACTACTTGACGATATAGATAAGATTGATGATATTGACGAGCATATCATTGTAACAAATCATAAGTTTGCAGGTCATTTTGAGAAGTGGGCGGCAGAGCATAAAATGTCAAAGCCCGTAAGAATTATTGACGACGGGACAGAGACTAACGAGACACGCCTTGGAGCCGTTAAGGATCTGCTGCTGGCCATTGACAGCTGCAATGTGGATGACGACATGATGGTCGTAGCGGCAGACAACATACTCGACTTCTCGCTGCAGGGCTTTGTAGACTTCTTCAAGGAGAAAGGTACGTCTGTGATAATGTGCCATAACGAACCTGAACTGAAGAAGCTGCAGCGTACAGGAGTGATTGCCGTTGATGAAAATATGAAAGTGCTGCAGATGCAGGAGAAGCCTGAAAAACCTGTATCAAACTGGGCTGTTCCTCCATTCTATATATACAGCAAAAAGGACTTGCCGCTTATCAAAGACTGCATGAGCCACGGCTGTGGATTTGATGCTCCGGGTAATCTTGCCCATTATCTTTGTGAGAATACCGATATGCATGCCTGGGTAATGCCGGGAAAAAGGTTTGATATAGGTAGCTTGGATAGTTATGAAGAGGCGAAGAAAATGTTTAATTTGTAATTTATAGGATTGATAGTTTATATATTATATAATGAATTTAAATAAATCTAAACGGCAAGTAATTTTATTGTATTCGTGCACAATAATTGGTATATTCTTAGGAGTTTTAGTATCTATTGTAAATACAAGATTTCTAGAACCTTCAAGTTATGGTGATGTACGTTATGTTAATAATATAATTGCTTTTTTTTCTGGAATATTTTTATTTGGATATTTTGTTTCGGGGAGTAGGCTTTTAGCATTGGCAAAGGATAAAGATGAAGCAAACAAAATAAAAGGAGGATTGGTTTTTATATTAGGCATTACTATAATATTAATGATTGTGGTGATGTTAATAAGCGGTTTTATACATGATTATTGTCTCCACAAAAAGTTTTATTATCTTTTTTATCTTGTTGTACCTGTATGCGGTTCAACTCTTTTACTTAATTATATTAATACTTCATCTCAAGGGGACAACAGCATAACAACAATAGCCTTTGCACGTTTATTGCCACAATTTATATATTTAATTATTGCATTTCTTGTTTATAAATATAGTGGCGCATCAGCAGAGAAAATGCTTCTATTGCAAAATGGTATTGCGCTAATAATATTATTATTCTTAATTTTTAAGAATTCTCCCAATTTTTCTTCTCTTAAACAAACACTTTATAAATTAAAGGATGAAAACAAACAATATGGTCTGCAGGTATATTATGGTTCATTGGCAAATGTGTCTATTCAATATATTGCAGGAGTAAGCTTAGGAGTGTTTGGTAATGATAATACTAATGTTGGGTATTACACATTAGCTTTAACAGTAACATCGCCTTTAATGATGTTGCCAAATGTTATTGGAACAACTTATTTTAAGCAATTTGCACATCAATCTTTTATTCCTCGTAAGCTTTTATTGGGAACATATTTAATGTCTATTGCAAGTTTATGTGCTTTTATAATATTGATTTATCCAATAGTGGATATATTATATAATGATTCTTATGCCAACGTAGCATTTTATGCAAGTGTAATGGCTATTGGATTTACACTTCATGGATTGGGTGATGTATATAATCGTTTTTTAGGTGCTCATGGTAAAGGTACATATTTACGTAATGCAGCATGGATTAGTGGATTTATATCGTTGGTAGGTTATACAATAGGAATATATTTTTATGGAATTACAGCAGCAATCATAACAAGAATTTTGAGTTCTTCAATTTATTATTTTTCTTTATTATTCTATTATAGAAAATTTCGTGGAATGAATCGGAATGTAGTTTGTTAAGGATGAAATATAATGATTTTTTTTAATACAAAAAGGAAAAAAGAATACAATCGTTACAGCATATTTTATATGTTTGTCATGATTATTTATATGGCTCAAGCAACACCAGAAACGAGCCGTATGGTTGCTAGTCTATCAGGAAATCCTATACCTTTCTTGATGCCAATAGTATTAACATTTATTTTATGTAGGAAGAATCCTATCACTTTTAACAATAAAAAATTATTTATTGTTATTATCTTATATTTAATATGGGCTATTTGTTCTTTAGTCAAATATGGTATTTATACCACAGAAGAACTATCATATCACTTTTTTATGATATATGCTATTATAATTGCTTATATACATAATAAAGTATTTGGATATAAGATTGTTCCAATATATGAGAATATTATGGTTTTCTTATGTAAAATAGCAGTTTGGTTATGGGCAATATCAGTTTTAGTTCCAGCTTCATCATTCATATTTCGGTTATTTCCCGAAACAACTTATGGAAATAGTGTTTTGTATCTTTTTACATGGATGGATCCTGCAAAAGGCCAGGTTTATTCTGGTATTATAAGGAATGCTGGATGCTCTTGGGAACCTGGGCGTTTTGCAATTATGATTTCTTTAGCTATTTTTTGTAATTTATGTCAATATGGTGTTAAATTTAAAAGGAATAAAAATATATGGTGGCTATTGATAGCGTTGTTTACAACACAATCTACAACAGGATATTTTTCTGTAATTGTTTTATACATAGTTTTTTTATTAAATAAATTAAATATAAAAAATATATTATTTCTATTATTTGTTGTAGCTCCAATAACTTATGGCTTTATGCAATTAGATTTTATGGGTGATAAAATTTCTTCAAGATTATCTAATGCCAAAGATTTGTCAAGATTAGAAGAATCGTTTGTATGGAATACAAACAAATATGCAGAAGGAGAATATATAGGTTCTTTGGATCGTTTTGATGCAATGAGTTTTGAGTGGTTAAATCTCCTAAATGATCCTATTTTAGGATATGGTAGAAATATAGACCATTCATATTTTAGAACTAATATTTCTACAAATTATGTATTAGCAAACGGTCTTGTTAAAGTGTTATCATCATTTGGTTTAATTTTAGGTGTGATATTTTTTTATATTTTATTTATATCTTCAATCAAAATTGCTAAAGATAGTGTGGTAAAAAGGAAAATGGCATTATTATTAATTTTATGCTTATCAGCAATATCTTATCCAATTCTATCAATACCAGTATTTACATCATTTTGGTTTTATGGATTTTTTAATATTCATAGTTGTGAGAAATTGGATATGAAAAAATATAGTAATACATAATTTTATGTTATAATACAAATAATAAATATGATACTTATTAACAAGCTAAATGTTTTTAATCTTGGTCTTTTAAGTAGGCAAAGAACATTTTTAATGGGGGTTGCTACCATAATGATTATATTATGTCATATACCAAAATATGGAGTAAATGTTGATGGATTATTACGTTTCATCTTAGCTTACGGAAATATTGGGGTCGACATATTCTTATTCTTATCAGGCTTAGGTTGTTATTATTCTTTATCGAAAACAAAAAAATTAAAAGCATGGTATAAAAAGCGTTTTTATAGAATATTTGTACCATATACATTAATACAATTACCTTTTTGGTTATATTATATTATTATTGGTGATTTTAATTTTTTTCATGAAATCTTAATTTATTCCACATTTGGATTTTGGGTTTGGCATCATGGAGCATGGTATATTGCATTATTAATTCCATTATATGCATTAACACCTTTAATATATAGAATTTTATATAATGGTAGATATAAGCTATTTAAGACGATATTTATTATTATTTTTATATTAATATTATGTAATATATCAATTGAAAGTGTTCATGATAAACCATTTTATGAAATATTAAAAAATATTCAATGGACATTTGTAAGAGTTCCTAGTTTCGTAATTGGAATGGCATTGGCTTCATTAGTCAAACAAAACATTAAAATTAATACTCTATTAATACTTATTTTATCCATTTCATCTTATTTGATAATTCATCAAATAAATGCAAACATTTTTGCATGGTGGTGTATTGTTCCTGCTATTCTTATTGTAATAGCAACATGTTTTGATTATATAAAAGATAGCGTGGTCTTTAAATTTATATCTTGGCTTGGAATCCTATCATTAGAATCATATTTAGCAAATAGATATTTATGTGAAGTTATTAAAGATGTAGTAAATAGAATTGGGTATTGCAGTCTATTCTACGGACATTATTTGGAATATTTGTGCATAATATTATTAGGAATAATAATAGCAATATTAATAAACAAAATTTCTGCATTAATAATAAATACAAAAATATAATATTTATAATTAACATGAATATTCATTTTTATATAAATAATACTTTCCCTTATGGAATGGCTGCAGCCAAAAGACGTCTTTGTTACGCAAAAGGTCTTTTAGCCGAAGGACATATTATAGATGTTGTTATATGTCAAAAGTGTTTAGAAAAAGAAAATGATGATGGTTTGCCAATAGAAGGAATCTATAAAGGAATATCATATATCTATGTATGTGGAAAGTATAAGTTCTCCAAGAAAAATAAAATAATTAGAAGATTAGATTATTTAGTGATAGACTATATTCGTTCATTCTTTTATGCATTAAAACACATACACAGAAAAGAAATTGTATATGTATATTATTATCCTATATTTCTACAAATATTGATCTTGTTAGCTGCAAAAATAAAAGGAGCAAAAGTTGTAAAAGAAACATGCGAGCATCCTTCTGCATTAGGGAATGTTAATTCAAAGTGGCATAAATTCTGTAAATGGTTTGAATATAGATTCGTTATGCCTCATTATGATGGATTTATAGCCATATCTCGTGATTTAAACAAATTTGTTGAAAAATATAAGTCAAAAAAAGCAAAGAGTATTATTGTTCCTATATTAGTTGAAGATCCTTTTTGCGATAAAGATGTGAGTAACCTAAAAAATGAATACAATGTTCCTTATATTATCCATACAGGAACAATGCTTGAGCAAAAGGATAGCATTTCTAAAATATTACACGCCTTTGCAAGGTTGAAAAGAGAAACAAATACAACCTGTAAATTAGTATTTACAGGTCCTCAGGCAACAGAAAAATGTAGTTATTTGCCATTGATAAAGAAATTAGGTATTGAAAAAGATGTGGATTTATTAGGATTAGTTCCAACAGGACGTGTTGCTGCATTACAGTATTTTGCAGCTATGACCATAATCTATAAAAGTGATAATCTACAAACGAGAAATTGCTTTCCTACAAAATTAGGAGAGATGCTTATCTGTGGAACTCCTGTGATAACAACGACAATAGGTGATGCTAATTTATATTTAGAAGACAAGAAAAGTGCATTGATATTTAATCCGGATGATGAAGATGCACTTATCAAATACATGAAGTTTATATTAGATGATCCTCAAAAAGCTCGTATGATAGGTTTAAAAGGAAAAGAAATAGCAATGAAATTTTTTGACCCAATATATCAAGGTCGTAGGCTATCTGAATTTTATATGGATTTATAAATTATAATTATGAAAATCATCTCAAATATTAGAAAGCGAATTGTTAAATTCTTTATGTCGCCAGAAAGGTATGCAAAATTCATTGGTGTTAAAATTGGAACTAATAATTTCATTCCAGATAAAAATTGTTGGTCATCAGAACCATATTTAATAACTATAGGTAGTAATTGCCAAATCACTACAGGAGTCAGAATTTTTACTCATGGCGGTGGAAATGTTGTAAGAAATGTGTTGCCTAATTTTGATGTATTTGGAAGAGTTACAATTGGTGATTGGGTATATATTGGAACTAATAGTTTAATAATGCCTGGTGTTACAATTGGTGATGGCGCATTAATTGCGGCAGGCTCTGTTGTTACAAAATCTGTTCCACCAAAAGTTGTCGTAGGTGGTAATCCTGCTCGAATAATTTCAACTATTGAAAAGTATATAAAACAAAATGAACGTTTTAATTTAAATTCTAAAAAAATGTCTGAAGATGAAAAAGCAAGATTTTTAATTTCATTATCAGAGGAAAAATTTATAACTAAAAAAAAGATGATTTTTCCTGATAATTTTAATATGAAATAAAATTATTTTTAACAGGCTTATAATTAAATTATTTTGGGCATTTGTAGGCTTATTTTATAAAAAATATAAGTCTAGAAAATTAAAGTGAAAAATGAGATTAGCAATATTAATAGATGTCTTTGCTGGAGGTGGAAAGGAACGAAGATGCCTTCAGATGATTAAAGGGCTAAATGAGCATAATATAAAAGATGTTCATGTAATATTAATAGATAACGTTGTTGATTATACTGATTTATATAAATATGCGCAAATACATATTATTGGTAGAAAAGGGAGGTTCGATTTGAATGTATTTTATAAGTTGTATAAAACATTAAAATTAATCAAGCCAGACTATATAATGTGTTGGAGTTTGATGAAATTTTCTTTTTATCTATGCTTTATTAAACCTTTTATAAAGTGTAAATATATTAGTGCTATAGTAACAGCCGCTATGCCAATAAAATTTTTCTCAATTTCTAATATTGTAAAATATATATCATTTAAAATTTCAGATATTGTTGTTGGAAATTCCTATGCAGGACTTATTGCTTATAAAGCTCCCAAAAACAAATCTTTGGTAATATATAATGGTTTTGATTTCGATCGTCAGAAAAAAATAAAAGAAAAAAATGATATTTTAAATGAGTTAAATATAAAAACAAAATATGTGGTTTCAATGGTTGCAAGAATAAATAGACATAAAGATTATCAAACATTTATTGATGCAGCAAAAAAAATAATCTCATATAGAAAAGATATTACATTCCTATGCGTAGGAAAAGGGGAATTAATTGATTTTTATCAGAATCAACTTTCAGAAGCAGAAAAACAATATATATTATTTACAGGTTTTAGAAATGATACAGATTCGATACTAAATATATCTAATATATCTGTTTTATGTACCAATAACAATATTCACAGAGAAGGTGTCTCAAATACGATATTAGAGTCTATGGCTTATGGAATACCTGTTATCGCTACTACGGGAGGTGGAACAAATGAGATTGTAGAAAATGGGAAGACAGGATTTATCATACCTCCATTTTCAGTAAATGCTCTTGTGGATAAAATAGAAATATTACTTAATAATGATAAATTATGGGAATATTTAAGTAATAATTCGAAAGACACTGTCAAACAAAAATTTTCATTAGATATCATGGTTAATAAATATATTAATTTATTTAAATCAAATGCTGACTCTAAATAAAGGTTTAATATTATTTTCATATGAACATTGTCAACAATGTGGTATTTGTAAAACTGCTTGTCCTCAAAAAGCTATTTCTTTTAAGTTAAGAAAGAATGGTCTGCAAGATATTATTATTGATATAGATAAATGTATTTTGTGTAAGAAATGTGTTAATATATGCCCTGCAAATAAGGAATGTAATTATCGTGATTATTCTGATGAATTTCCTAATAAAAAATACTTTTTAGGATTCAATTCAAACGATAAAATTAGAAGAGAATCTTCTTCTGGTGGCGTATGCAAAACATTAATAATAGAAGGATTAAGAAGCGAGTATATAGATGGTGTATACACATTAAAAAAGACAGATAAATATCCTTATGCTGAAGGAGAATTTTACACAAAAGAGAATATACCCGATTATTGCGACTTGCCAAATTCTATATATCATTCTGTTATGGCGTGTACTAATGTTAACAGAATAGAAAAATGCAATAGATTAATGATAGTCGGCACTTCTTGTCAACTTAGAGCCTTAGAGAAGTTTGCAAAAAATAAATGTAATGAATTGATAAAGATTTGCATATTCTGTAAGCAACAGAAAACTCTAGACTCAACACGTTTCTTAGCTAAAATTATTGGAGAAAAGATAAACAAAGATAAGGAGTTCGATGCACAATATAGAGGTACGGGATGGCCGGGTATTGTTAAAATAAACAACTCTTCATTACCATGGCATCGTGCCGCACAACTACCATTTGGTCGGAGGCTATGGACTGTGCCTGGCTGTGATGTATGCGGTGACTCTTATGGTATTGAGAGCAATGCAGACATAACATTAATGGATCCTTGGATTATCAGAAAGAGTAATGAATTAGGAGAAACATTAATAACTGTACATACAGAAAAAGGATTGGATATTCTAAAAGATATCCCCAATATTGTTTTAGAAGCAAAAAGCTACACAGAAGTAGAGCCGGCATTGTCATTAAAAGATGTATGGAGAAAACAGCAACTGGTTCCTTTCTTTAGAGGGGAAGAATGTGGTGATAAAATTATTAAGGCTGGAAAAGCAGAATTTAGGCAACGGAAAATACTAAGCTGTATAGCTAAAAAACTTCCTCGAATGCCAATTTTGTTTTATCGTGTTCTATGTAAGTTTCCTGATTTAAGAAACAAAATATTAAAATAATGGATATAAAGGTTATTACTCGCCATGCACCTTCAAACTATGGCTCGTTGTTACAATCTATAGCAACAATAAAGATAATAGAAAGGCTTGGTCATAAGTGTGAAATAATTGACTATATAAGAAACGATGAAAGAGGTTTAAGAGCCATAACGACACCTTTGAAAAATAAAAAAGAGTGGAGTGGCAATATAATAAAACGAATTGCATATATATTACTGAGATATCCTGAAGAAAGCATTGCGGAAAGGAAATTTGACAAGATGCGTTCAAAATACTTAAAGTTAACTGAACATTGCACAACTCTTAGTGAACTATCAAGACTGAAAGCAGATGTCTTCATGACCGGTAGTGACCAAGTTTGGGGACCAACTCTAAATGGAAAATATGACGAAGCTTATTTCCTTTCTTTTGTAAAAGAGTCAAAAAAAACCGCGTATGCAGCAAGTTTCGGAAGGACAGAGTTCACGGATAAAACTAAAAACGAATATAAAAAACTTCTTTCAAAATATGATGCAATTGCTGTAAGAGAAGACTCGGCTGTACAACTTCTTAGTGATATGGGCATTAATTGCCTAGGTCAAGTATTAGATCCTACATTATTATTAACTGGGCAAGAATGGCAAAATCTAATTGTCAACAAGAATAAAATAAAAGGTGAATATATACTTGTATATCAACTTCATAATAACCCGGCATTAAACAATTATGCAATACAACTAGCTTCACGTTTAGGCCTTCCCTTATATCGAGTATCACCAACACTCCATCAAATAAAAAGAGGCGGTAATTTTTTATATTTACCAGACTTAGGAGATTTTCTATCATATATAAAAGATTGTACTTATTTTATAACAGATTCTTTTCATGGAACTGCTTTCGCATTAAATTTCAATAAACAATTTATTGAAATATTACCAAATAACAAGACCGGAAGCAGAAACCAAAGTATATTAAGACTTACAGGATTAGAAAACAGGATAATACAAAACTTCAATAACTTCTCATTAGTTAATGATAAAATTGATTACAACAACGTAAACTCTATTATCGCAAACGAAAGGGAAAAGTCGATACAGATATTGAAAAACTTGTTACAATGAAAATATTAGTTATCACATATCCGTGTTCGCCTTACAGAGGGTCCGAATTCTCCGTTTCATGGAACTATGTTACCCATATGTCAAAAGATAACGAATTGTATGTTATATATGGTACATCAGGTAATGGTTTTGGAAATGTAAGTGAATTGAAAAACTGGTTGTCAAAAAATGAATTACAAAATGTACATTTTATAGATGTTCATGTTCCGAATAACCGTTGGACAAAGTTTCTGGCTTTATGTAGAAAAATAAATTATAAATATGGTTCTTTTATACAATACAAATATTGGTATAAATGTGTATACAAAAGAGCTAAAGATATAGTAAATGCAGAAAACATAGACATTGTACATTACTTAAATCCAATAGGTTTCAAAGAACCCGGAGAATGTTGGAAAATAAAGGATATTCCATATGTTTGGGGACCAATCCAAGGAGTTGAAAACAGACCCTTTTGCCTATATAAAGCAATGGGCTGGAAAGGAAAAGCAGATGCTATTGCAAGATTAATATTACATAATGGAATTATGCGTTTTTCACCCAAAATAAGAAAAGCTATAAAACGAACGAATGCTTTGTTTGCGGCAACCCCCAATACAGTAAAACAAATTAATGATATCTTTAATAAGAAATGTATATATCTGCCAGAAAATGGTATAGTTGAAATGAATATAGAAA
>NZ_DBLZAX010000005.1:231378-238724 GCF_057607445.1 Xylanibacter sp.
GCTGTGCCCCAGATACGACTGCCTGCGCAACGGCACCGATATATGTGAGCTGTGCTTCAACGGCGACAAGAGTAGCTGCAAAATGTATAAGTGCATGAAAGTTTGCGGCAACCCCCAATACAGTAAAACAAATTAATGATATCTTTAATAAGAAATGTATATATCTGCCAGAAAATGGTATAGTTGAAATGAATATAGAAAATCCTATTTCACTTAAACAAGGAAATACACTACGATTAATTTGGGTTGGAGCAATATGTGAACGAAAGGCATTGATATTATTAATTGAAGCATTACATAAGGTTAAATCACAAAATTGGCATTTAGATGTATGTGGAGATGGAAGTGAAAAACATAAGCTTCAAGCAAAAGCAATAGAGTATGGTATTAATGACAACATTTCATGGCATGGAAATATCCCAAGAAATAAAGTACAAAATTTATTTGCTAATGCACATTTACATATTATATCCTCGTTAGGAGAAGCTACAACCACAGTATTATTTGAAGCAATGTCATGGGGTGTACCAACAATGACACTTGATCATTGTGGAATGTCTGGTGTTGTTTGCAATAAATGTGGAATTAAGATACCAATAATATCATATTCTCAAGTCATAACTGATATGGCAAATAATATCAAACAAATAATAGACAAACCAGAGATAATTAATAAACTCTCAGAAGGTGTTCTGTACTGTTCTGAAGATTATATGTGGACAAAAAGAATAGAATCGTTAGACGGTCTTAGAGCATACGCTGCAATAGGTATAGTAATGATGCATGTTTTAGCGAACATCATTATAAAGCCATCAAGCAATTATGTAACAGAAACAATAATACCCTATTTTACTAATTTTACATTACTATTCATGATAATCAGCGCATTTTCAGTATGCTGTGGATATTATGAAAGAATTAAAAACGGACAAATTCGACCAAACGATTTTTATAAAAAGAGATATAAAAGATTATTGCCTTTTTTTGGATTAATGGTTATTATATCTGTAATCATGGATCATAATTATAATGCATTATGTGAAGGCTTTGCCAATTTAACTTTATGTTTTAATTTATTACCAAATCCAAATATAAGTATTGTCGGTGTAGGCTGGTTTATTGGTACAGTTTTTACATTTTATTTGCTATTCCCATTTTTTACATTCTTATTAGACAATAAAAAACGAGGCCTTTTTGTTCTCTTTATATCATTAATATTTTGTTATATAGCAATAAACTATTTTTCAACATCTGATTTTGTTGTTAAGAAAATTGATAGAGTAAATATAATATATAGTGCACCATTTTTTATATGTGGAGGTCTCATTTATTTATATAAAGATAAAATATATGAACTGGTCTCAAAGAACTATTATTTAACGTTGATTATATGTATATTATTGACAATTTTAAAATTCATCTTTAATAACATAGACTTATTTATAATACCAGATTTAATATTATTTTCTTCATGGTTGATATATGCTATAGGCTCGCATGATAGAATCTTAAATAATAAATTTACATCATATATAAGTAAAATCAGCTTAGAAATATACCTTTGCCACATGATGTTCTATAGAGTTATTGAAAAGTGTCATCTAGAAAATATTATCGACAATAATAATTTATTATATATAAGTACATTTTTTGCTACAATTATTGGAGCAATAGTTTTTTCACATATAATCAAATTTATTGTGTTTCCAAGAACAATAGATAAGCTACTGAAATAAATACAACAATGAAAATCTTACTTTCCAATAAATTCTATTACCGCCGTGGCGGTGATTGCATATACATGCTCAACTTAGAGCAGCTGTTAAAGCAGCATGGTCATGAAGTGGCTGTGTTTGCTATGGACTATCCGGAAAATATAAGTACGCCATGGAGCAAATATTTTCCGCAGAACATGAGTAAGCTGATGGCATTTACACGTCCGTTCGGCTCTAACGAGGTGAAGACGAAGTTTAACAAGTTACTGGACGACTTTAAGCCGGACGTGGTGCATCTTAACAACATACACACACAGCTGTCGCCCGTGATGGCAGAACTTGTCCATAAGCGAGGGATAAAGGTGGTATGGACTCTGCACGACTATAAGCTGCTGTGCCCCAGATACGACTGCCTGCGCAACGGCACCGATATATGTGAGCTGTGCTTCAACGGCGACAAGAGTAGCTGCAAAATGTATAAGTGCATGAAAGGCTCTGCGCTGGCATCGATGATAGGATATAAAGAGGCCGTAAAATGGAACAGGGAGCGACTGGAAGCCTGCACGGATGTGTTTGTATGTCCCAGCCAGTTTATGGCAGAGAAAATGGCACAGGGCGGATTTGACAAGAAGAAGCTGATGACGCTGTGCAACTTTATTGACGTGGACAAATGCAAGAAAGACGAATACGGCAAGGAAGACTATTATTGCTACGTGGGACGACTGAGCCACGAAAAGGGCGTGAACACGCTGATAGAGGCAGCAAAGAACCTGCCGTATAAGCTTAAAGTGATTGGAGGAGGACCGCTTGAAGAAGATTTAAAAATTAAAAGTGAAAAATTAAAAGCAAATGTTGAGTTCCTGGGCTATAAGCAGTGGGACGAGATAAAGAGCATTGTGGGTAAAGCACGCTTCACGGTGATACCGTCAGAATGTTATGAGAATAACCCGCTGTCGGTGATTGAGGCTCAATGTCTGGGTACACCGGTGCTGGGCGCACGTATAGGCGGAATACCCGAACTGATAGAAAACGGCGTAACAGGCATGACCTTTGAAAGCCGCAACGTGGATGATCTGACAAACAAGATTGAAGCCATGTGGCACCACACATTCGACTATAAAGATATAGCTCTGACTTCACAAAAAAGATATAACAGCGAAAGCTATTATGAGAGGATAATGGAGGTATATAAGTGAATAGTGAAGAACGAAGAGTGAAGAATCCAATAGCCAACGTAGTGCTT
Organism: Xylanibacter sp.; assembly: GCF_057607445.1. Lineage (NCBI taxonomy): Bacteria > Pseudomonadati > Bacteroidota > Bacteroidia > Bacteroidales > Prevotellaceae > Xylanibacter > Xylanibacter sp. The sequence continues at coordinate 234,337 of NZ_DBLZAX010000005.1, forward strand.
GCGACAAGAATCCACAAGACACATAACAATTATGAAACGCAGTTCGGTCTAACCCAATTATGAATTGTGAAACATCGTTCAGCGTTAGCTAATTATGAATTCAACTCCATGCTCCTTAACTTATAAAATTATATTTTAAAATTTCGCATCTTATTTAAATACAATATAAAGTAAAAAGATTATGGCAAACATGAATGTGCCGCGTCCAACTGACGCAAGTATTATTCTGACGTATCGCTGCCCGATGCGTTGCGTGATGTGTAACATTTGGAAAAATCCTACTGATAAGAAAGAGGAATTAAAAGCCTCTGACCTTCGTTCGCTTCCCAAATTAAAATTCATAAACCTGACAGGTGGTGAACCCTTCATCCGTGAAGACCTGGATGAAATAGTTGAAGAGTGCTATAAGCATACTGACCGCATTGTGATATCTACGTCGGGATGGTTTCAGGATAGGGTAATAGCTTTGGCTAAGAAATTTCCTAACATCGGTATTCGCATATCTATTGAAGGACTTGCAGAAAAGAATGATGAGCTTAGAGGCCGTCAGGGAACTTTTGACAAAGCTATCAAGACATTAAAGACTCTTCAGAGTATGGGTTTGAAGGATATTGGCTTTGGCTGTACTGTGAGCAACTATAACTCTGGAGACATGCTCAAATTATATCAGCTATCTCTGTCAATGGGACTGGAGTTTGCAACTGCTGCTTTCCACAATTCTTATTATTTCCATAAGGGGGATAACAAGATTACAAACCATGACGAGGTGTGCGGAAACTTCAGAAAACTCATCGACTGGCAGCTGAAGGAGAAGAGCCCGAAGAGCTGGTTCCGTGCATGGTTTAACATGGGACTGATAAACTATATTGAAGGTAACCGCCGCATGCTGCCATGTGAGGCTGGTACGGCTAACTTCTTTATTGACCCGTGGGGAGAGGTGATGCCGTGTAACGGACTGGAGACAAGAATGGACGACAAGAACGCCGGAAATAAGACGAAGCTGGACGGCGACGACATAACTGTGGCGGAGTATAACGAGAAGCTGGCTGCAGATCCTAACAACGTGTCGAACGACAAACTGAAACCGGCAGGAAGCGACACTCCGAAGAGCTGGAGCATGGGCAACATACATGATGCCGACTTTATGACTATATGGAACAGCGAACAGGCTGCCAGAGTGCGTGCAAAGGTGCGCAAATGCCCGAAGAACTGCTGGATGGTAGGAACGGCAAGTCCTGTGATGCACAAATATATAAAGTATCCGCTGAAGTGGGCTTTGAAGAACAAGCTACGCTCAATGCAAGGCAAACCTGCATGCTTAGACTTTAAATACTGCGAAGTAGGACAAGACCCGCAGCAGGGAGACTTGAACTTTGACAGATAATAATTTAAGTGAAGAGCGTGTTTAAGTGAAGAACGAAGAGTGAAGAGTGAAAAATCCATATGCTTTGTTTGTAGAAATATGAAAGTAGCACCACTTCGGGTGCCTGTTTCGCATTAAGACGTTAGCCGTGGGTAGTAACCCACGGTTATAAAAGTGCAGCCTTTCAGGCTTTCTCATTAATGGAAACTAAAAAGTAAAGGTTAAATATTCATTCTATCAAAAGCGATTCTTTGCCAAAACGATTGCCTTTGGATTTTTCACTTTTCACTTTTTGTTTTTTTACTATCGTAATAACTTATTTGATCCTTCTACCTTTTATCAACAGCCAAAGGGCGGAGAGGCACGAAAGAAGAATTATGCCGGCGTGTTGGGCTGATTCTTTTATATTGAGAAAAAACTTTGACATGGACTTTTGCTTATGACGAGGCAAAAGTAATGATTTATTTTTAATCCGGAAAATTTTATGAAAATTGTTGTTACCGGTACCCGTGGCATCCCTAATGTCATGGGCGGAGTGGAGACGCACTGCGAGGAACTGTTTCCGAGAATTGCAGCCATGGGCGAAGACGTAACGGTGATAAGGCGTAAAAGCTACGTCAGCGACGGCCTGAAAGAATGGAAAGGCGTAAAGCTGGTGGACATTGAGACACCGAAGAAGAAGTCGTTTGAAGCCATTATACATACGTACAGAGCCATAAACAAGGCGAAGAAACAGGGGGCAGACATACTGCACATACATGCCATAGGGCCGGCTCTGCTGGTGCCATACGCCAAGATGCTGGGCATGAAGGTGGTGTTTACGCATCATGGTCCTGACTACGACAGGGACAAATGGGGCAGGGCTGCCAAAGCGGTGCTGAAGCTGGGTGAGCGCATGGGGTGTATGTTTGCTGACGACGTAATAGTAATCAGCGACGTGATACGCAACCTGATTAAGGAGAAATACGGACGTACAAAGAACGTGCATCTGATATATAACGGCGTGTCGGAGCCTGAGGTGTGCGACTATCCAGAGTATTTTGAGGAACTTGGCATAAGGAAGGGACGTTACATATTGGGCATGTGCCGCTTTGTGCCGGAAAAGAACCTGCACCATCTGGTGGAAGCGTTCAGTAGAATTAAGAACGAAAAATTAAAAAGTAAAGACGGCGGCGACGATGACATAAAGCTGGTGCTGGCAGGTGACACGGACTTTGAGGACGACTACTCAAGGGGACTGAAAGAGATGGCGAGGAAGAACGGCGTGGTGCTGACGGGGTTTGTGAAGGGCCGTAAGCTGCACTCGCTGCTGACCAACTGCATGTGCTACTGTCTGCCGTCGAGTCATGAGGGCCTGCCGATAGCGTTGCTTGAAGCCATGAGCTACGGCGTGAAGGTGATAGTGAGCGACATACCGGCAAACCTGGAGGTGGGCCTTGACAAAGACGACTACTTCCCTGTGGGCAACGTGGATGAGCTGGCGAAGAAACTGAAAGAGGTGATAAGCCGTGAACCACAGCACATAGACTACGACATGACAAAATATGACTGGGACAAGATAGCGAAGGAGGTAAGAGGGGTATATTGTAATTTGGAGTTAAAGTAGTTAGAGTAGTTATCGCTCACTAAGGTGAGCTAGGAGTTAGAGTCAAATGCTAACGTAGTGCTTGCGACAATAACCAACAAAGCTATTGTGCCGGCGGATCTGCGCTCCGCCGGAATTGAATATAAGGATTTATTTAATCCGATTACTTCCTATTTCGTTTCTAGGTAGTTAAAGTAGTTATAGTAGTTATCGCCAACGGAGTTGGCTAGGAGCATATTTAAGTAAAGAACTAAGAGCAGGCGCAAAGCGCAATTAAAAATGAAAAGTTAAAAGTGAAAAAACATGCGCAAATATTATTGGTAGTTAAAGCCTCCATGTGCAAACGTAATGCTTATAAGTAGAAGCCACAAGACTATTGGATTTTTCGCTTTTAACTTTTCACTTTCGTAAGATGCACTACGTTGCTATTGTGCCGGCGGATCTGTGCTCCGCCGGAATTGAATATAAAGATTTGCAATCTGATTACTTCCTATTTTGTTTCTAGGTAGTTAAAGTAGTTATAGTAGTTATCACTAACGGAGTTGGCTAGGAGCATATTTAAGTGAAGAACTAAGAGTGAAGAGTGAAAAATCCAATTGCAAACGTAATGCTTACAAGTAGAAACCACAATACATTTGGATTTTTCGTTTTTCACTTTTAACTTTTCACTTTCGTAAGATGCACTACGTTGCTATTGTGCCGGCGGATCTGTGCTCCGCCGGAATTGAATATAAGGATTTATTTAATCCGATTACTTCCTATTTCGTTTCTAGGTAGTTAAAGTAGTTATAGTAGTTATCACTAACGGAGTTGGCTAGGAGTTAGAGCCATATACTAACGTAGTACGTGCGATAATAATACGCAACGCACATGTAGTAGCTCCATAGCCCATAAGGCTGTTAATACAGTCTTATGCTTACAACATTTATACATAAAGAGGTCATGCCATTATTCCTGACGGGGTAGTGGCATGACCTCTTTTGCGTTGTATGGCTAAGTGTCGAAATGGCACATGTAATTTGGAGTTAAAGTAGTTAAAGGAGTTATCGCCAACAAGTTGGCTAGGAGTTAGAGTCAAAAGCTTTGTGGATTCTTGTCGCAAAAACTACGTTTGCATTTGGATTTTTCGTTTTTCACTTTTAACTTTTCACATTCGTAAGATGCACTACGTTGCTATTGTGCCGGCGGATCTGCGCTCCGCCGGAATTGAATATAAGGATTTATTTAATCCGATTACTTCCTATTTCGTTTCTAGGTAGTTAAAGTAGTTATTGCCAACGGAGTTGGCTAGGAGTTAGAACCATATGCTAACGTAGTGCTTGCGACAATAACCAACAAAGCTATTGTGCCGGCGGATCTGCGCTCCGCCGGAATTGAATATAAGGATTTATTTAATCCGATTACTTCCTATTTCGTTTCTAGGTAGTTAAAGTAGTTATA